>JANQIL010000031.1 GCA_028282245.1 Magnetospira sp. | reverse complement strand
TCACCTGAAACAAGGCCACCGCATGGGCCGAAACTTCCTCGCCCACGCCCAGGGCGACGCCATCAACCCCGTCCTCGCCGCCATGGGATACAACTTCCGCCTCATCCTCAAATGGATCGAGGCTCTTTGCCTCCAAATCCTGGCGACGATCCTATCGCTACGGCGGACCGGAAATCTTCAAATCGCTGCCTGATCCGCGTTCTTCACGGTCGACGGATTATCCGGAATCCGTATTGGTCGTTTTTTGCTAGGCTGGGCGTCCCCGAAACACCCAACCGAGAGGTTTGCCATGCCGGTCAGCAAGAGCCGCCGCAAGAACAAGAAAGCGCCGCCGCCGGCGACCCCGAAGAGGAAGAAAGAAGCCGGGTCCGAAGCCCTTCCGCCCTTACCGGATCGCCGGGCCATGGAAGGGATGATGGCCCAATTCACCGGGGGATTGTTCGGCGACGACGACTGGGGAGGCGAAGGCGATTCCATGGCCCGTGCCCAGGATCTTATGTATGACGCCTGGGACACGCCCACCAAGCGCGAGCGGATCAAGCTGGCCAGGCAGGCGCTTACGATTTCCGATCTTTGCGCGGACGCCCATGTGCTGCTGGCCGAGGAGGCGGCGAAAAACCTCGTCGAGGCGAAAGCCCACCTGGAAGCGGGCATGGCGGCCGGGGAAAAGGCCCTGGGCCCGGAAGCTTTCGAAGAGGGCGCGGGCCATTTCTGGGGCCTCCTGGAAACCCGGCCCTATATGCGCGCAAGGGCCGGGCTTGCCGAGACCTTGTGGGAACTGGGCGAGCGTAGCGCGGCGATCGCGCACCTGCAGGACATGCTGCGGCTCAATCCCAACGACAACCAGGGCCTGCGCCATATCCTGGCCGGATGGCTGCTGGCCGCCAAGGATCACGACGCCCTCGACACCCTGATCGCGGCTTACGACGAAGACGTCTTCGCCGAATGGGCCTATACCAAGACCCTGCTGGCCTTCCGCAGGAACGGCCCGTCGCAAAAGGCCGAAGCGGCACTTGAAGCCGCCTGGGCCCGCAACGCCCATGTGCCGGCCTACCTGACCGGAGAGCGCAAAATCCCCAGACGCATGGCCGACCACTACAGCCTGGGCTCCAAGGAGGAGGCGTTCCTCTACGCGCTGGTCAACACGGAAAACTGGGCCGCCACCGAAGGCGCCCTCACATGGCTCGCGAAGGCCACGAAAAATCTCCCGCCACCCAAGAAACGACGCTGAACCAAACAACACCCTGTGTTTTTCACCAAACGAAAAGAAGGCGACAACCAGCTCTTTGTTACGGATAATTCCAGATTATCTCCAATGATAGTGAGAAATGCGGGTCAAATCAGGAAATCATTGTCGCTCAGGTCGTTCAGGTTGATGCCCATCAGAATCACCTGGTCGCCGCCCGAATCGCCGAGCTGAATGATCACGTCGGCACCCGACTGGGTGGCGTCGGCGAACACCTCCGTCTCGTTCCCGTATCCGAAATCGGAGACATCGACGCGGTCCGCGTTCGTCTCGAAGTCCTCGACCGCGTCGGAGCCGGCGCCGCGCAGGAAGACGAACAGGTCGGAGCCGGCGCCGCCGAACAGGATGTCGTCACCGGCCCCGCCCGAAAGGTAATCGTTGCCGGCCGCGCCGGTCAGATCGTCGTCGCCGTCGGTGCCGGTCACCACGTTGTCGAACACGTTGCCGTGGGTGTCGGTGACGACGTCCGCGAATTGGAGAAGCTCCATGTCGTCGAGGCTGTCCAGGCCATCGCCGCCGGAGTGCAGAACCGTCGCCATGCCGGTGTCCTGATCGAGCCCGAGCTGATACTGCGATCGCGCGCCGTCGAACACCGCGATATCGAGCCCATCGCCGCCCCGCAGCAGATCGTCGCCGCCACCGCCCTTGAGCACATCGTCGCCGCGCATGCCGCTCAGGGTATTGGCGGAGGCATCGCCGGTGAAGGTGTCGTCGCCGTCGCCGCCGATGGCGTGCTCGATGTCGTTTAGGGTGAAACCGACGCCGTCGATGGTCGAGGGGCCGCCGTCGAGCGCCGCCGTCACGTCGCCGCCGACGGCCGCGAAATTGGCGGTGTCGTCGCCGTCGCCGCCGTCGATGGTGGCGCGTTGCGGCTCCGCCGCCGCCATCGCGGCCCAGGAGTTGGTGAACACGTACATATCGTCGGACGACGCCTGGCTGCCATGGAGGGAGATCGAGAAGTTGTTCAGGGTGCCGCCGGAGCCGTTGGCGTTGGCGTCCTGGACCGCGAGGGTCCAGGTGCCGGCCGAGTTGGTGCCCCAGTGGGCCACCGTGGCGAGTTGAAAGTTCAGGTTGTCGAGCGGGTAGGCGCCGTTCTGGGGCCGGTCGACGAGGGTGCTCACCGTGCCGTCGGGCGCCGTGAGGGTGATCACCAGGTCGCCGATATGGGGATGGGTGATGTCGACCCGAACCTCGATGTGCTCGACATCCACGTCGCCATTCATCGACACAGTCCTGGTCAGCGCGCCGGAGCCGTTCGGAATCGGCTGGCCGACGGTTACCGTGCCGGTCGCGAGCGATGCCTCGTTGGCGGCCGTCCGCGCCGAGTCGCCGGTCGCGAGCCAGGTCTCGGCGAGACGCGTGGCGGCCAGCGCGTCGACCAGGCCGAATCCGTGGTCGTGGCTGAACGTCATGCCGCCACCGTTCCACGTGGTGGCGCCGTTGGTCTGCCAGCCGCCGCTCGACGGTTTGGGATTGAGCGCCGAAAGGGCGAGGATTGCCTGGACGTCCCGATAGCCGAGGTCGGGGTTGGCGTCGAGAATCAGGGCCGCGACGCCGGCCACCGCCGGCGCCGAGAACGATGTGCCGTTGATCGATACGTAGTCGCCCCCGTTGTAGCCGCCGGACGTGTGATCGGTGGTGTAAATGCCCGAACCGGGGGCCGAGACGAGGTTGGGCGCGCCCGGATTGCTGAAGGAGCTGATGTCGCCGTCCGCCTCGATCGCCGCCACCGAGATCGCGAACCGCGAGTTCTGGAAGTTGTGCATGTTGCTGTCGGAGCCGGCGCCGCGATCGTTGCCGGCCGCGAAGGTGACGACCGTGCCGAGGCCGTCGCGGCCCGAGGTGGCCAGCGCCTCGACGCGGCCGACCAGCAGCGCGAAGTAGCTCGACGCGACGATGTTGTCGGCATACGGCGTCTCGAAGCTCCAGGAATTGTTGAGCACGTCGACATCGTTGGCGAGCGCGGCGTTCAGGCCGAAATAGATCTGGGTCGAGCTGTCGAAGGGGCCGAACCCGACCCGGTAGCCGGCGAGGTCCGCCTCCGGCGCCACGCCGACCGTGTCGCCGCCGCCGATCGCCGAGCCGACGACGCCCATCACCGCGGTGCCGTGCTTGTCGTCCGATTGGCTGGCGAACGCGTCGGCGTCGGTATCGCGCGCGTCGTGATCCTTGTCGGCCCGGTAATTGGGCGCGATGTCCGGGTGGGTGTAGTCGACGCCGGTATCGAGCACGCCGACCAGGACCCCATCGCCTCGGTAGTCGTCCCACGCCGGCGTGACATTCAGGTCGATGCCGGGATGGGCGGTGTTCAGGATGTGCCACTGGGAGGACAGGCCGCCGTCGCCCGGGATGAAATTCGGGGCGATCGCGGCCGTCGCCTCGCCGGGTGCCGCCGCGACGGTCGTCGCGATCATCGGCGCGCGCGCGCCGGTCTCCGGCCGCGCGACGTCGTCGCGCACGGCGGTGGCGGCGGTGGACATCCAAGCGGGCGGCGTGTCCGCCTCGGCAAGTCCCGCGAGCCGCGAATCGGGCGATCGGTCGTCGTCCGCGTCGCGGCCCTGGTGTCCGTCGGCGTCACGGTCGAAACCGTCGAAATCACGATCGTCGAACACGTCCTCGAAGATCTCGGGAGATGCGGTATCCCGGACTCCGGCGGCCGGCCGCGCCGCCGGTTCGCCGACAAGCGCGCGCATCGCCTCCAGCCATCCGTCGTCGCCGGGGCGCGGCGTGGCGACGGTGGCGGCGCGATGGGGAGTCGGGTCGATGGACACGTCCGAGAAGGCGTCCGGCGCGGTCACGCGAGGGTCGGTCATCGTCCTGCTCCCTGACAATCCCGCCGGGGCGCTCCCAGGCACGCTCGCGGGAGCGCTCCCCTCGGGTCATGCCCGCGCCGTTCGTTTCCGCAAACGGAGACGCGTTACAAAACAGCAGGAGAGATCGCGCCTCCACGCGCCGTCCGGCCGCTTGAACGGCGCGATCGTGTCCCTACGGTCGCAGAAGCCCGAACAGGCTCTTGAACCGATTCTTGCGTTTCGGGACCGGTGGAATGAAGCGGTCGATGATCGCCTCGATCTCCGGGCCGGGAATTTCGTATTCGTCCCGCAGTTCGTGCTCGTAGAGAACGTCGGCGAGCGGCGTCAGGGCGGCGATCACCCGCGAATCGCCGAAAATCTTCTCGGCCACGTCCTCCAGGTGAAAGAAGACGTCCTCGTATTCGGTGTCGTTCGACAGCCCGGCGATCAGACGGGTCAACTCGTCGATCCGCGAGATGTCGCCCTCGCAGCAGGTATGCGAGCCGCACAGCATCCGTTCGGCCAACTGGCCGCCGAACAGCTCGACCACACGCGCCTCCAGGATGTCGATGAACGAATCCCAGTTGTTGTGAATGAAGATCTTGTCGGTGATGGTCTGCGGCGGCCTGGGCAACAGACGGACCTCGATGATGCGGTGTCCGAGGGCGCGCGCGACGAGGGCGTTGCCGGCCTGGTAAACGGCCAGGCGGTAGGCCGCGTCGGCGCACCGGTCCAGCGACACGTCGGGAATGTCTTCCTCGACAACATCATGGGTGCCCCGAGTCTCAAGCATTGTTTCAGCTCCCTTTGAACCGTCCCGATTTTTCGCCGCGCCGCGCTCGGAGCCGTTTGACGGAGCGGCGGCCGACGTGGGAAGTTTATGACATGTAACCGTAGGTTAACATGCGCCTCGCGCGCCGGCAACAGATCAGCCGGGCCGTCGGCGGCGCGCGCCGGGCGCCCTTTCGCGCGGCCGGATTATAGCTTTTCTGAAGCGGCGCTTGTGCTAATATGCCGGTCCTTTGTTCCGACCGCCTAGAAGATCGCGATCTGCTTGGAAGCCCGACCCAACGGCGACGAACCTGGCGGCGGAAATGCGAGGTAAATCACGCAATGGGGGGACAACGATGGCTGAACTTTTCTCTGCCGAGTTCATGAGCAACTTCGCGGAACAATGGAACGCGACACCGGAGTTGTCCGGCGAGCTCGAAAAAATCGGCTTCACCTCGAACATCGGCTACGGACTGGTCGGCGAGGAGACGCCGCGCGGCGTCCTGGTGGTCGAGAACGGCAAGGTGGTGTCCGGCGGCGCCTACGACGGGCAGGACCTGAACTGGGATATTCGCGCGGCCCAGAAGGACTGGGAAAAATGGCTCCAGAAGCCGCCCGGGATGATGGGGCTCGGCATGGCCTACACCACGCGGAAAATGCAGTTCATGGTCGGCGACTACGGGGCCATGATCAAGGATCCGCGCATGGCCGCGCCGTTCATCAAGAGCTTCGAGGTGATGTCCAGGGCCTGAGCGCCGGGTGTGTGGGTCTTGAGGCTGAAAAATAAAAGTCTGGGGAATAAGAAGATGATCGGTTCGGGCTGGATTGGCGCGGCGGTCGCCCTCCTCGTGGGGGCGCTCGCCGCGACCCAGGGACAGGCGCAGGACTTCAAGACGGCCATGGTCGCGACGGTGCGCATCGGGGGCACGGCGACGGTCGGCGGCACCGTCATCCCGTTCAAGGAAGTGACGATGGCCGCGCAGATTCCGGGCCGGGTCGATTTCATCGCCGGCTCGGAGGGCGACGCGGTGGCCAAGGGCGGGCTCGTCGTCGCGATCAACGACGACGATATCCAGGCCCGGCGGCGCGCCGCCCAGGCCGAGATATTCAACGCCGAAACCGCGCTGCGCAATGCCCAGGTCCAGTATTCCCGCGAGCTTTACTCGCCGCGCGTCAACAGCATGACCAACATGCCCGGCATGGGCATGCCGAGCATGTTCGACCAGATGTTCACCCGTCCGATGGGCGAGGTGCTGGGACGATCCTACACCGGCGTCGAGCGGCAGGCCGACCTGTACGCCCAGGGGGCCGGGGTCAACCAGGCCCGCAACCAGATCACCCGCGCCCGGGCCAATCTGGAAAGCCTCAACGCCAAGCTCAACGACGCCAAGCAGACGGCGCCGTTCGACGGGGTGATCGTCGAGAAGATGGCCGAGGTGGGCGACACCGTGCAGCCGGGCATGCCGCTCGTCAAATTCGCCCATACCGAGTATCTCAGGATCGTCGCCGACGTTCCGGTGCGACTCGTCGCCGGGCTGTCGAAGGGCATGTTCGTGCCGGCCCGCCTGGACGCCGGCGGCCGCGAGGTGCGGGCCAAGGTGGCGCAGATTTTTCCGATCGCCGACCGCCAGAGGCACACGGTGAAGGTCAAGTTCGACCTTCCGAAGGGAATTCCCGGTGGCCCGGGGATGTATGTCGAGGTGACCATTCCCGACCGCAGCGTGCCGATGCGCAACGTGCCGGCGGTGCCGGAGAGCGCGCTGATCTGGCGCGGCAGCCTGCCGTCGATTTTCATTCTCAAGGAAGGCCAGCCGTCGCTTCGCGTGGTTCGGGTCGGGTATCCGCTGGACAACGGCGCGATTTCCGTCCTGTCCGGCCTTCGCGGCGGCGAACAGGTGATCGTCGATCCCCCCGCCAATCTGATCTCGGGCCGGCGCTAGGCGCCGATCCGGGTTCCGGGCAGTAACGGCAGGGAATTTTGGGGGACGCGATGGCCGACGAAAACCAGACCACCAACGGCAGCAAGGACACCGGGAGCGGCGCGGCGAAAAGCCTTGGCCTGGCCGGCAACATGGCCAAGTCGTTCATCAATTCGCCGCTGTCGCCGCTGTTCCTGTTCACCAGCCTGGCGCTGGGAATCCTCGGCCTGCTGTCGACTCCCCGGCAGGAGGATCCGCAGATCTCGGTGCCGATGATCGACATCTTCTTCCAGTATCAGGGCGCCTCGGCGGAACAGGTTGCGAGCCTGGCCACCGACCCGCTGGAACGCCTGATGAGCGAGATTCCGGGGGTCAAGCACGTCTACTCCATGTCCAAGCGGGACGGCGGCATGGTCACCGTGGAGTTCGAGGTCGGCGAGAACATGGAGCCCTCGCTGGTCAAGCTCTACGACAAGCTGATGTCGAACATGGACAAGATCCCGCCCGGGGTTTCGCAGCCGATGGTCAAGCCGAAGGGAGTCGACGACGTCCCGGTGGTGACCCTGACCCTGTGGTCCCACGAGGTCGACGAGGCGGCGCTGCGGCTGCTCGGGCTGGACGTCATGCAGCGCCTCAAGGAGGTGCCGAACACCTCCCAGAGCTTCATCGTCGGCGGCCGGTCCGAGGTCATCAAGGTGGAGGTGTTCCCGGAACGCCTGTCCGGCTACGGCATCGGCCTCGACCAGATCGCCGAGACGATCAAGGCGGCCAACGTGGAGCGCGGCGTCGGCACGGTGGAGATCGGCGAGACCAGCTTCACCCTCTACACCGGGGCCTGGCTCCAGCGCGCCAAGGACATCGAGCGGCTGATGGTCGGGGTCAGCCACGGCGCGCCGGTCTACGTGCGCGACGTCGCCCTGGTCCGCGAGGTGCACGACGACGCGACCAGCGTGGTGTCCTACTATACCGGTCCGGCCTACGGCGTCCCGCGCGGCGAGATCTTCGTCGACGCGGACGGCGACGTCGACCTGGACGACGCCGATCGGGAACGGCGCAACGGCGGCCAGATGGCGCCGGTCGGCGCCCCGGCGGTGACCATCGCGGTGGCCAAGAAGCAGGGCACCAACGGGGTGACCGTGGCGGCCGACATCCTGGTCCACGTGGAGCGCCTCAAGGGCGACATCATCCCCGACAACGTGCACGTGGAGATCACCCGGAACTACGGCGAAACCGCCAACGACAAGGTCAACGAACTGATCTTCAAGCTGTTCGTGGCGACCGGCATCGTCACCCTTCTGATCCTGGTGTTCCTCGGCCTCAGGGCGGCGATCGTGGTGCTGATCGTGATCCCGGTGGTGATCCTGGTCACCGTGTTCGCGGCCTGGCTGCTTGGCTACACCATCGACCGGGTGTCGTTGTTCGCCCTGATCTTCTCGATCGGCATTCTGGTCGACGACGCCATCGTGGTGATCGAGAACATCTACCGGCGCTGGCTGGAGGAGGGCCGGGTCGACGTGGCGCTGTCGGTGGACGCGGTGCGCGAGGTCGGCAACCCGACCATCCTGGCCACCTTCACGGTGATCGCGGCGCTGCTGCCGATGGGGTTCGTGTCCGGCATGATGGGGCCCTACATGGAACCGATCCCGGCGCTCGGCTCGGTGGCCATGCTGTTCTCCCTGTTCGCCGCCTTCATCTTCACGCCCTGGCTGGCCCAGCGCATCCGCCCCAGCATGAAGAGGCTGGAGCGGATGGAGGAGAAGGAACACCGGCAGAACGCCAAGCTCGGCAACCTGTTCCGTGGCATTCTCAACCCGCTGCTGGAGAGCAAGACCAAGGGCTGGACCTTCGCCGTCGTGCTGATCGTGGTGTTCGCGGGCTGCTGCTACATGTTTCCGACCACGGCGGTGACCGTGAAGATGCTGCCGCACGACAATAAGCCGGAGTTCAATGTCACCATCAACATGCCGGACGGCACCGCGCTGCCGGTGACCGCCAACGTGGCCGGCCGGCTGGCCGAGGAAATCCTCAAGATTCCCGAGGTGAGCGCGGTTCAGACCTATGCCGGCACCGCCTCGCCGTTCAACTTCAACGGCCTGGTGCGCCATACCTACCTGCGCCAGGAGCCGTGGATGGGCGATATCCAGGTGCAGTTGGTGCACAAGAACGACCGCGCCAAGTCGAGCCACCAGATGGCGGCCGAGGTGCGCGACCAGTTGACACCGCTGGCCCGCCAGATGGGGGCTCGGATCGAGGTGGTCGAGATGCCCCCCGGGCCGCCGGTGCTGCAAACCATGGTGGCGGAGATCTATGGCCCCGACCCGGACACCCGGCGGCAGGTGGCGCGCGACATCACCGGCCTGTTCGAGCAGGCGGACTCGGTGGTCGACGTGGACAACTTCCTGCAGAGCCGGTATGAGTCGTGGCGCTTCGAGGTTGATCGCGAGAAGGCCTCGCGGCGCGGCGTGTCGGTGGAGGATATCAACCGTCAGTTGGAAATGGCCATGGGTGGCTTCAGGATGGGCGACGTCAAGACAGGCCACGCCCTGGAACCGCGCTACATCATCCTTCAGATGCCGATGGCCCTGCGCAGCCAGTTCGGCAATCTGGGCGAGTTGCCGGTGCCGTCGGCCCAGGGGGCGATGATCCCGCTCGGCGAACTGGGCCGATTCGTGCCGTTCACCATCGACGATCCGGTCTATCACAAGGACCTGCGGCCGCTTGAGTACGTGACCGGCGAGGTGGGCGGCCGCCTGGGGGCGCCGATCTACGGCATTCTGGAGGTCGAGGACCTGCTGGATTCCTACACCCCGCCGGACGGAGTACGGGTGGCGACCGAATACATGGGGCCGCCGCAGACCGGCCTCACCTCGGCCCTCGAATGGGGCGGCGAATGGACGGTCACCTACGAGACCTTCCGCGACATGGGAATCGCGTTCGCCGCCGCCCTGGTGCTGATCTACATCCTGGTGGTCTGGGAGTTCGGCAATTTCACGTTGCCGGCCATCATCATGGTGCCCATTCCGCTGACCCTGATCGGCATCATCCCCGGTCACTTCATCGTCGGTCAGCTTCTGGGCGGCGGCGAGTTCACGGCGACCTCGATGATCGGCTTCATCGCCCTGGCCGGCATCATCGTGCGCAATTCCATCCTGCTGGTCGATTTCTCGCAGCACGCCGTGCGGCGCGGGATGGACGTCAAGGAGGCCGTCATCCAGGCCTGCCGCACGCGGACCCGGCCGATCGTCATCACCGCCCTGGCCCTGGTCGGCGGATCGCTGGTCATTCTCGACGACCCGATCTTTCAGGGCATGGCGATTTCGCTGATGGCCGGGGTGATCGTGTCGACGGTACTGACCCTGGTGGTCATCCCGATGGGCTGCGTGAGCTTCAGCGGGTCGATGATGCCGCGCGTCAACGGCGACCCGCTGCCGGTCGAGGGTCCGGGCCACGGCCAGGCCGGGGGCGGCGCGGCGGCGGCAACGCGGCCCGACAAGGATGACGACGGGACGCCGACGTGGCTGCGCGTGTGGACCGGACTGATCACCGCGTTCATGATCGCCCGTGGCATCTCCATCTTCATCTGGATGGGGCTCAAGTGGCTGTATCGGCTGATCATGACCCTGAGCGGACGCGGCGGCAAGCGGCCTCCGCCACGCTCCTCGCCGCCATCGGCGCCGAAGCGCGGTCCCACCCCGCCGCCGGCTCCGAAGGGGTCCCCGGCGGCTGGCAAGACATCCGCGCCGGCCAGACCGGACTCCACGCCCGATCCGGCCGTGGAGTCCGAAGCCGGATCGCGGCCCGAGACAACGACGGAGCCCGCGGCGGCACGGACCGAGCCGGCGCCGCAACCGGCGGCGGAGGCACCATCGGACAAGGGCGCGACGACCGCCCGCAAGGCCGCACCCGCGAAATCCTCCGCCGGTCGCGGGCCGGGGAAGGCGACCAAGGGCGCCGGCAAGAGCGCCAAGGGCCAATCGACTCCGGACTCCGAGGCCGCCACGCCGCCGGCCAAGGGCCGCCGCCGGCGTGGAATCCGGGTCAAATCCTCGATCAACGAGCCAACCGACACCAACACGTGAGGCACCGATGATGCGCAAAACCGTTTTCGTGCTGGCTCTGAGTACCCTGGCCGCCGTTCAGGCGTTGGCCCAGAGCCCCCATTCCGACAACGACGCCCGAGGCCTGGACCAGGAGGTTCCCCCGGCGCCGCCCGGTCTGTTCCATTCGACGCTGCTGACTCCGCGCGCCGGCGCGCCGGATGCCGCGTCGTCGGCCGAACGCGGGGACGCGGCGCCGGCGTCATCGCTGTATCCCGTGGGTCCGGGCCGGGCCGCCATCGCGCGGCCCTACTGGTCGACCGGGCCGGCCGCCGAACCGAAGGACGAGCCGATGGCGCCACAGCCGATGGCGCCGCAACCGGAAAGCCCGGCGGCCGAGGCGACCTCCGAGCCTTCGCCCGTCATGATGCATCCGGCGCCGAGAGCCGTCTGGCCGGGTTGGCGGCCGGGCTGGGGCGGACCGGCCGGGTACCGCCACGGTTACCCGCCGGCCTACGGTCCGGCGCCTTATGGTTATCGCCATCCCTACCGGCCGCAGCCACCACAGCCGAGCAGCCCGTAACAACGCCCAGCAGGTCAGATAACCGCCATGTTCGAGTTCAAGGACTTCCTCCTCGGAGCCGCCGTCGTCCTGGCGTTGTCGGGCTCTCCGCGCGCCGCCGACGACAATCCGTGGAGGATGCCGCGATGGTCGCCGCCGGCCCAGCCGCAGCCCGGGCCGGGCGTCGGCAACGGCTGGGGGGACGTCTACCGGCAGCCGGGATTCGGCATGGAGTATCCTCCGGACGACCTTGAGCAGCAACTCGATTCCCAGGTCCACGGATCGACCCATGGGACCCCGGCCGGCCGCTACCCGACCGTCCCGGTGCCGACGGCGCCGGGGACGGGAATCCCGGAGGCCGGCGCGGTGCCCGGCTACCCGATAGGGTCGGGGGCCTATTTCAACCGGGGCCTTCCGGCCGTCAACGATATCTACGGACCGCACGAGTTCGACCCTTACGCCGGCCGGGGATATTACGGCGGCCCGACCGATATGTGGCCGGGTATCGGATACAATGCCTTTCCCTACGTCGGCGGCCTTCCGTATTCCGGAGTCTCGGGACTTGGTTGGCCGCTCGGGCTCGGCTGGCCGGGAATTGGATACTGACGCCGCGCCCACAT
The DNA here is from genome assembly GCA_028282245.1 of Magnetospira sp. GTDB lineage: Bacteria > Pseudomonadota > Alphaproteobacteria > Rhodospirillales > Magnetospiraceae > JANQGL01. Next base: position 4,903 of record JANQIL010000031.1, on the reverse strand, counting down.
GCCGGCATCCGGCGCCACCCGGCCCATCGCGCGTGGCGGGGAAGATAGTGGAGGAACCAGAATGCTGCGACCGATCTTGATTGCCCTGGCCCTGGCCGTCGTCGCGACCCAGGCCCCGGCGGCGGATATCTCCTTCATGGCCGAGGCGGTGGAAACGGCGCCCGGCCAGGCGTCGCGCAGCGCCCGCATCTATCGCATGGGGGATGCCATGCGGATGGAAACCCTGGGTCCCGGCGAACGCATGATCCGCATCGTGCTGCCGGCGCAGGGGGTGATGCGGCTGCTCGATCCGCAAAAGAAGATCTACATGGAAATCACGGGCGCGCCGCCACCCAACGCCGCCGACCAGCCGACCAGCCCGTGCGACGGCCTGCCGCCGGAGGCGTCCTGCCGGGCGGCGGGGACGGCCAGCGTGGGGACGACGGCCACCGAGCGTTACGAGGTGGAGGACCCCCGCTCGGGCGTGGCGATGACCCTGTACTGGGACCCGCGGCGGCGTCAGGTCCTGCGCCAGGAGATGCCGGACGGCACGGTGCTCGAAAAAACCTATCTGGGGCCGAGCCAGCACCTGGGGCGGCCGGTCGAGCACTGGCGGACGGTCCTGACCAAGGCGCAGGGCGAGACCGAAACCGGCGAATGGTGGTTCGACCCGGAATTGCGGACCATCGTCCGCGAACAGCACGCCGACGGCCGCACCCGCGAACTGACCAGCATCCAGGTCGGGCAGGTCGATCCGGCGCTGTTCCAGGTGCCGGCCGACTACCAGAGGCAGGAGGTGCCGCAGCCGCCTCGGCAGGCGGGCCAGCCGGCCTATGGGCAGCCGCCGGCGGCGCGTCAGGCGCCACCGCAGTATCCGCCGCAGGGCTACGGGCGTCAGCAGCAGTATCCGCCGCAGGGCTACGGCCAGCAGCAATACCCTCCGCAGGGCTACGGTCAGCAGCAATCCGCGCCGCAGGGCTACGGTCAGCAGCAGTCCGCGCCGCGCGGCAACTACCCCGCATATCCGAATCCCTACGGACAATGAGCGGGCCGCGATGATTACCCTGGTGGCCAACCTCAAGGGTGGAACCGGCAAAAGCACGGTGGCCTTCAATCTTGCCCTCTGGCTGATGAAGCGCGACGACAAGGTCGCCGTCTGCGACCTCGACCCCCAGGCCACCCTGCGCGATGCCATCGAGTTGCGCGAGGAGGAGGGCATCGCGCCGTCCTTGAAGGTGATCGATGAACTGCCGCAACGCACCACCGGTGAAATCATCGTCGACGTGGGCACCTCGAACATGATCGGGGTGCACGAGGCGATCCGCCGCGCCCAGCAGATCATCGTGCCGGTGGCGCCCAGCCAGGCCGACGTGTGGGCCACCCAGCGCTTCATCGAGCTGGTCAAGGAACACGCCGGCCGGCGCATCCCGCGAATGCGCGCCTTCGTCAACCGGGCCGACCCGCATCCACGTTCGCGCGAGAACCGCGAGGCCGTCGAGGTGCTGACGGCGTTGCCTCATATCGAGGTGTTGTCCGCGCGGTTGACCCAGCGCCTGGTGTTCAGGCGCTCGTTCAGCGAGGGACTGGCGGTGTTTGAACTCGAACGGTCCGGCAAGGGGGCGGCCGAGTTGGACAAACTCGGCCGGGAGGTTTACCAAGCCTGAGGGTTGTGTATTTTTTTAGGGGAGCACGTCATGGCGTTCTTAAGGTTACTTCTTTTCTATGGCCTCATTGGGCTGTTGATCTACGGCTACGTGGAGCGGGACAAGGTCCTGCCCATGCTTGGCGAGACCTGGCACGAAATCGAGGTGACGGCGGAGGAGATCGGCGAGGAGATCGGCCTGACCGAGGAAACCTCGGCGCCCGAACCGACCGAGACGGCGGCCGTCGAGGCGGAAGCGGCGGCCGAGCCGGTTCCGGAGACGCCCGCGCCGGCGCCGGCGCCGAAGACGGACGTTCCGGCCCCCGCGCCGGCCCCGAAGGCGGACACCCCGGCTCCCGCGCCGGCTCCGCGTCAGGCCGCCGCGCCGGTTCCGGCCCAGCCGCAGCCGCAGCCGCAGGTCTGGCAGCCGCAGGGGCCGTCGCCCCAAACCGCGCCGAGCCCGGCCCACCACCCGGGCGCCGCGCCGGCGCCGGCCGCGCCGGCCCCGGTCGCCGGACCGCCAACCCCGAGATTCGAGTCCGACCTCGACCGGGACCTGCGGGCGCGGTGGGTCGCCGCCCGCCAGGCATTCTATGATGGCGATCACGCGGCGGCCGAGCGGATCTACCGGCAGCTTGCCGAGGACCATCCCCGGTTGCCCGACGTGACCGGCGAACTGGGCAATCTCTATTACTACCAGAAACGCTTCGACCTGGCCGCCGACGCCTACTTCCAGACCGGACGCCGGCTGGTGGAGTCCGGACGTTCCGGCCGTGCCGCGTCGATGGTCGCCGCGCTGCAACGCCTGGACCCGCAACGGGCCGAGGAACTGCGCGGACTGATGATGAACCAGGGCCGCTGATCGGACGCCTGCCGGCGCCGCGCCAAGGGGCGCGGCGCCGTGCCCAAGGGAAGAGAAAGAAATGCCAAAGACCCACAGCCCGAAATTCCTGGGCAAGCGCCTGCGCAGCCTGGAGCAGCACCTGCGCAGCGAAAACCCGGCCCTGGTGGAAATCCTGCCGACCTTCTACCGCCTCGACAAGATACTTCAGAAGATGGGCTTCCTGGATGGCGAGGCGTCGCTGGCGACCCGCATTTCCTGGTGGCCGGTGATCGCCGTGCTCGGCACCTTCTCGTCGGGCAAGTCGACGTTCATCAACGGCTATATCGGCGACCGCCTGCAGGAGACCGGCAATCAGGCGGTCGACGACAAGTTCACGGTGGTCTGCTACCGCGCGCCCGGCACCGGCAAGAACCTGACCCTGCCCGGCACGGCGCTCGACGCCGACCCGCGATTCCCGTTCTTCCGGATCAGCCGCGAGATCGAAAAGGTCCACGAGGGCGAAGGCAAGCACATCGAATCCTATCTGCAACTCAAGACCACCTCGCAACCGGCCATTCGCGGCAAGATCCTGATCGACTCGCCCGGCTTCGACGCCGACGACCAGCGGCGCTCGACCCTGCGCATCACCGACCACATTCTCAACCTGTCCGATCTGGTGCTGGTGTTCTTCGACGCCCGGCATCCGGAGCCCGGGGCGATGCAGGACACCTTGAAGCATCTGGTCACCAAGACGCTGCATCGCACCGATTCCACCAAGTTCCTCTATATCCTCAATCAAATCGACACCACCGCCAAGGAGGACAATCCGGAGGCGGTGGTCGGCGCCTGGCAGCGCGCCATCGCCCAGGCCGGCCTGACCGGCGGGCGGTTCTACGCCATCTACAGCGACAAGGCGGCGGTGCCGTTCGAGGACGAAACCGTCAGGCAACGGTTCCAGGCCAAGCGCGACGCCGACATGGACATCATCCTCGGGCGCATGGGCGAAATCGAGGTGCAGCGGGCCTACCGGGTGGTCGGGGTGTTCGAGACCGTTCTCAACGAGATCGAGGGCGAGTACATCCCCAGGCTCCGCGCGTCCATCGGTGTCTGGCGGCGTCGCGTGCTGAGCGGCGACGCGGTCGCCACGGTGGTTCTGCTGGCGGCGACGCTGGCGTTGGTGATCGGCAACGGATGGCTGCCCGGCCCCGGGGACTCCCCGCTCGCCTGGATATCGGCACGGTCCGAGGATATCCTGGTCGGGCTGGGAATTCTGGTCGCGCTCGGGGGCGGGTTCCATTTCTGGCTGCGCGGGTTCATTGCCAGACGGATCGCCGCCAAGCTTCCGGAGACGGTCGGCAACGTGGAACTTGAGTTGCGCCGGGCGTTCTTGAAGAACACCGGTCTCGGCGGCAGCATCCTGGGCGGCGAGCCGATGGGCTGGGGGCGTCGAACGGCGCGCCGGTTCCAGGCCCTGCGGGAAACCGCGGCCCTGCATGTCCAGAGGCTGAACGACTGCTACGCCGATCCGTCCGGTCGCCAGGGGGAGGGCGACCCCGACGAACGGTGACGCGTCGACCCCTCCGCGAGACCGCGAACGGACGCAAAAACTATAAGGAGTTCGGGAATTCCGGGCACCCGGGGTGAACCGCAGGAAAACGAGGTTCCAATGGCACATGTTGTGATTATCGGCGCGGGCGTCGGCGGCATGCCGATGGCCTATGAAATGCGGGAGGCGCTCCGCAAGGAGGACAGACTGACGGTGATCGGCAACGGTCCCGAGTTCCAGTTCACGCCCTCCAACCCCTGGGTCCTCGTCGGCTGGCGGAAACGCGAGGACATCGTGATTCCGGTCGAGAAGTACCTCAAGAAGAAGGGCATCGGCTTCATCCCGGTGGCCGCCGCCAAGGTCCGCCCCGAGGACAACCAGATCGACCTGGCGGACGGCCGGGTGGTCGACTACGATTTCCTGATCATCGCCACCGGGCCGCATCTGGCGTTCGAGGAAGTGGAGGGTCTGGGTCCCAAGGCCTATACGCAGTCGGTCTGCCATGTCGACCACGCGGTTCGGGCCTACGAGAAATGGGAAGCCTTCTGCAAGGACCCGGGTCCGATCGTGGTCGGCGCGGTGCAGGGAGCGTCCTGCTACGGGCCGGCCTACGAGATGGCGATGATCATGGACACCGACCTCAGGCGGCGGCGCATCCGCGACAGGGTGCCGATGACCTTCGTCACCGCCGAGCCCTACATTGGCCACCTGGGCCTGGGCGGGGTGGGCGATTCCAAGGGCATCCTGGAATCGGAGCTGCGCGGCACCCACATCCACTGGATTTGCAACGCCCGGGTCGACAAGGTCGAGGACGGGACCATGTTCGTCACCGAGCATGACGAGGACGGCAACGAGAAGAAAACGCACGAATTGCCGTTCAGGTTCTCGATGATGCTGCCGGCCTTCAAGGGCA
>JANQIL010000028.1 GCA_028282245.1 Magnetospira sp. | reverse complement strand
CCACCCCAGGCCGCCCGGAATATTGGTCACCCCGGTCGGGTGCTGGAGGGCGCCGATGGCGTCGAGGATATCCGCCTTGTCGCCTTGCAGGGGCGCGATGCCGTGGCTCAGGCAGGGGGTGCACTCGGCCGAGCCGCTGGACATGGCGCAGACGCCCGGATGCGTCGGTTCCCCTTCCGGACCGATCGGCTCCCAGCCGGGCCAGTCGGCGCCGCCGTAAGTGCCAGGACTGTCGAACACGTCGGCGTCGTTGTCCGCGACTCCGTCGTCCACGTAACGGTTGAAGACGCACCCCTTCCAGTTGGCGGCGGGAGGCGTCATCAGCGGCACCGGCGAACTGTTGACCTGGTAAAGGGTGCTGCTCACGCCGATGGCCGGATTGGAATAGGGGGCGACCGCGATCGTCTGCGTCCGCGCGGGGTCGTACCAGGACCCGTCCACGGTGACGTTGACCTTGCCGTTCCAGGGCACCAGGCCGATCTTGAGCAGGTCCTTGTCGTTGTCGTTGCCGAACAGGATCTCGACCAGTTCGACGGCCGCCGCGCGGGCGGCGCCGATGCGCGTGGTGCCGCCCATCCATGACCCCATGGAGCCCGACATGTCCATGGCCAGCACCACGTCGAGCGCCTGCATCTGGCGGGTCACCTCGGACATGCCGGCCACCGAAAGGGTATCGAATCCGAGCAGGCGCATGAACGACATGGGAACGCTGGCGCTGGCGGTGAGGGTCAGCTTCTGGGCCGCGTCGTCGACCGCGATGACCGGCCCGCTGACCGCCGCGTTCATGTAGCCGTCGGGAAAATTGGCCCGAAAGAACATGCCGATGGTGGCGTCGCGGTTATCCTTGAAAAACGCCCGGCCGCCGGCCAGCGCCGCCGAGTCAAGGGCCGAGGACAGCCGCGACTTGACCAGGAAGGCGCGCGCCGAATCGGTCGCCATGCCGATGAAGCCGACCAGGGGCACGATGGAAAACGCCAGGAACACGGCGGCGCCGCCCCGCCGGTCGAGCAGAAAACGGCCGATTTTTCGCGGCAGGCGTTCGAACAGGTCACGCGGCATCGCGACAACTCCGCTGGAAACGGGAACATTCGACGATACCTATTCTGATCTGCCGCGACCGGCCCTCGCGAATCGTTTATTTGCCTCTAATATCAATCGGGTATTGGATAAAATTTGAATGTCCGCGCGATCCCGTCGGCAATTCGCGGGCGGGCCGGGGTCCTGTCTCGGAAAACGGGAAAAAACCTCGTTTCCCAGGACCTTGACGCGGTGCTCCACGAGAATCCGACTCCGAATGGCGCGATCACGCCACCCCGCAGTACTTCTCCTCGTAAAAGGTCCGGGCGGGCTGCATGTGCCGGATACACAGTTCGGCCAGATCCGCCAGGTCGCCGGATTCGACTCTCTCGATCATCCGCAGATGCTCGCGTTCGGCGAGATGGAGCAACGCCGGCTGCCCCAGCCCATGGGACCGGATGCCGTGCGTTTTGGCGTTGGACAGTTCGATCGCCTCGCACAGGTAAGGATTGCCGGTGCCCTCGAACAGCTTGCGATGAAAGGCGGTGTTGGTCACGAACACATTGCCGAGATTGCGTTCGGCCACGGCGGCGGCGTGGGCCCGCTGCGCGGCCTTCAACTCGGCAAGCCAGTCCGGATCGGCCGGGATCCGGAGTCGTTTCGTCGCTGCCTCGTGGAGGATACGGCGCAGTTCGTAAAGACTGTCCACCTCCTCTCGGGAGAAGTAGCGGACCACCGCGCCACGGCTCGGCTTGCGCTCGACGATTCCCTTGCGTTCCAACTCCTGCAGGGCGGCGCGCACCACGTGGCGCTTGGCCGAAAACCGCAGAATCATCTCGTCTTCGTAAAGCCGCTGTTTCGGCAGGAAAAAGCCGAAAATGATGTCCTGTTCCAGCGCCGCGACGATCTGCGAGACCGCCTCGACGGTGGAGGTGCCGACTGGTCCCATCGGCGGCTCCCGGATTATCAATAATATTATCGCATCTTATGGCATCCCGCTCGGCGTCGCAATCGTTGCCTCTCCGGTGCTTGCCTGCCGGAATTTTCGCCCTGTACGATCCTTTCCAACCGGACGTTGGACATGCTCTTTCAGGTAAAACAAAGGGAGGAATTCAAATGTTGCGTAAACTGCTTCTGACCGCCGCCATTGTTGCGCTGGCCGCCCCGGCGAACGCCGAATGGCCCGAAAAACCCATCGAATTGATCGTCGCCTATTCGCCGGGCGGTGGAACCGACGTGACCGCCCGGACCCTGCAACCGCTTCTGGAAAAGCAGCTCGGGCAGAGCGTGGTCGTCGTCAACCGGCCGGGTGCCGCGGGGGAAGTGGGTCTGACCTCGCTGGCCAAGGCGGATCCGGATGGCTACACCATGGGCATTCTGAATCTGCCGCCGATGCTGACCATCCCGATCACGAAGGACGCGTCGTTCAAGGTCTCCGACATTTTGCCGGTCGCGAATCTGGTGCGCGATCCGTCGGCGATCTCGGTGCCCGCCGACAGCCCGTTCAAGACCATTGGGGATCTCGTCGCCTATGCCAAGGAAAACCCCGGCGCGGTGACCATCGGCACCACCGGAGTCGGCACCGACGACCATCTGGCCATGCGCTATCTCGCCGAGGCGGCGGGAATCAAGCTGACCCACGTGCCCTTCGCCGGAGCCGGGCTGGCCCGCACCGCGCTGATCGGCGGCCATGTGTCCGGCGCCGCCCTGAACCTGGGCGAGGCCATGCCCGCCGCCACCGAGGGCCGCATCCGCGTGCTTGCCCAGTTCGGCGATAGGCCGTCGCCGTTCGCGCCGGACGTGCCCACCGTGCAGTCCTCCGGATATGACGTCCACATGTTCTCCGAGCGCGGCATCGGATTCCCGGCCGGGGTCGATCCGAAGATCGCCGAGAAACTCGCTGCGGCGGTGAAGGCCGTCGCCGAGGACGAGAGCTTCAATATCCGCAACGGCGAACGCTTCACCGAGGTCAACTACATGCCCACGGCGGAGTTCCAGGCGCGCGTGCGGGACCTGAACGCCGGCTACCAGGCCATGTGGGACGCGTCCCCCTGGAAATGAGCACGCCCCCGTACCACGGCGCGCAGGTCGGCGCCGGGGAACGGCTTCTGGTCCATGCGGCGGTCGCCGCGCTGGGAGGAGCGGTCCTTTGGGACAGCTTCTCCCAACAGGGAGCCAGTGCCTATTTCCCCACCGCCATCGGCTGCGGATTGATCCTGCTCTCCGCCGTCAGCGCCCTCAAGGTCGTTCCCCGACGGCTTCTCACCAGCGAGGCCACCCTGGTCAAGGGGCTGGGCGGCCTCGCGCTCCTCGCGGTCTTCGCCCTGCTGGCGGGCGAGGCCGGGTTCCTGAGCACCGCGCTGCTGTTCATTCCGGCAATGGCGCTGTTGGGCGGTGACCGCAACGTCCCGCGCGTCGCCCTTGCGACCGTGAGTTTCGTGGCCTTGGCCTACGTGGTCTTTCACGTGGTCTTCGCCCAATCCTTCCCGCCGGAATTCATTCTCGGAGGCCGTTGATGACCGAAGTCCTGTCCGGCTTGCCCGCCGCCCTCGGCGTGGAGAGCCTGCTGGCGATGCTGGCGGGGACCCTGGCGGGAATCGCGGTCGGGGCCATTCCGGGGCTGACCGCCACCCTGGCCATGGCGCTGCTACTGCCCTTCACCTATACCATGGACCCGTTGCAGTCGCTGGGCATGATGGCCGGGATTTACAACGGCGCCATGTACGGCGGCGCCATTCCGGCGATCCTGGCCCGCATCCCCGGCACGCCGTCCGCGGTGGCCACGGTGTTCGACGGTTTTCCCCTGGCCCAGAGCGGACGCGCCAAATTCGCCCTGCACGTGGCCCTGGTGTCGTCGGCCGCCGGATCCTTCCTCAGCGCGGTGGCCCTGATGCTTCTGGCGCCGCCCCTGGTGGAATTCGCCCTGCAATTCGGCCCGGCCGAGTACTTCTGGGTGGCGGTGTTCGGCCTGACCAGCGTTTCGCTGCTGCTGGCCGGAGCGCCGGCCAAGGGGCTGGCGTCGGCGCTGATCGGCATCGCCATCGGGCTGGTCGGCATGGACATGATCACCGGCGCCGAACGGCTGGTGTTCGGTGTTCGCCACGTGGCGGGAGGCATCGACCTCGCGGTGCTGCTGACCGGCCTGTTCGCGGTGCCGCCCGCCCTGGCCATGCTGTCGGCGACCGGGAAGCATGCCGAGGGCCTGGGCATGACCGGCCCGGGCATCAAGGTGCGGCAGGCCCTGGGCTTCGCCCGGACCTGGCTGCGCTCCGGACTGATCGGCGTTACCGTCGGCGTGATGCCGGGTGCGGGCGGGAATTTCGCCGGAATCCTGGGATATTCGGAGGAGAAACGGGCGGCCCGGGATGATTCGATGTTCGGCAAGGGCGATCCGCGCGGGGTGGCCGCCTCCGAATGCGCCAACAACGCCGACAACGCCTCGTCGCTGATCCCGACCCTGGCCCTCGGCGTGCCCGGAAACTCGGTGGCGGCGCTGATGATGGGAGCGATGCTGATCCAGGGTCTCAATCCGGGGCCGGCCCTGTTCAGCCAGCATGGCGACGTGGTCTACGGCTTCATGTGGCAGATGCTGTTCACCGCCCTCCTGATGCTGACACTCGGCTTCGCCGGGGCGAAGGTGTTCGTGCACATGCTGCGCATCCCGTCGGCCCTGCTGGCGCCGATGATCCTCGTGGTCTGCCTGTTGGGAACCTACGCCTCGACCAATTCCCTGGGCGACATCTGGCTGATGCTCGCCTTCGGCGGGCTGGCGTTCATGCTGTCGCGGGCCGGATACCCGATCGCACCGATCGTGCTGGGGGCGATTCTGGGGCCGATGGCCGAATCCTCGTTCCGCCAGGCGCTGCTGATCTCCCAGGGGGATCCGCTGCGCTTCGTCTCGTCCCCGATCTCCGTTGTTCTGGTGATCGCCATCGTGACCGTGGCCACGCTTCCCCTGGGCCGCATCCTCTGGCGCCGCCTGAGAGCGCGGGACGCGCGCCGCGCGGAACATCCCCCCCCATTGAGGAAGGACCGATGAACACGTCTTCTGTCGCCGAGGAACTCGTCAGCATCAATCCGGCCAACGGCGAGGAGGCCGGGCGGGTGCCGGTCACCGATCCCGATGCCCTGGACGCGGCCGTCGACCGCGCCTGGAGGGCATTCAGGGACTCCGGCTGGAAGGACCTCCTGCCGCACCGGCGGGCCGCCGTGTTGCGGGCCATCGCCGAGCGGCTGGCGGCGGAAAAGGAACCGCTCGCCACCCTGCAAATGCGCGACAACGGCAAGCCTCTGTCGGAATGCCGGGGCATGGTCGACTACGCGGTCGGTGCTTTTCAGTACTACGCCTCGGCCTGCGAGACCCTGGAGACCGACGTGACTCCGTCGCGCGGCGAATACCTGTCGTTCACCGTGCTCGAACCCCATGGGGTCGTTGCCGCGATCACCCCTTGGAACTCGCCGATCATGAACGACGCGACCAAGGTCGCCCCGGCGCTGGCCGCCGGCAACGCGGTGCTGCTCAAGCCCTCGGAGGATTCCCCGCTGCTGGCGCCGCAGTTGATGCGGATCGCCCTGGAGGCCGGGCTTCCGGAGGGCATGCTACAGGTCGTCCAGGGACGCGGGGCGGACATCGGCACCGCCCTGGTCGGCCACTCCGGGGTGCGGATGATCTCGTTCACCGGCGGCACCACGACCGGCCGGGCGATCGGCCGCGCGGCGGCCGACCGGATCGTCCCGGTGGCGCTCGAACTGGGTGGCAAGTCGCCGCACGTGGTGTTCGCGGATGCCAACCGGGAGCACGCGGTGGCGGCCGTCGTCGCCGGCATTTTCGGGTCGGCGGGACAGTCCTGCGTGGCCGGATCGCGGGTGTTCATCGAGCAGGGCATCTACGCCCCGGTGCTGGACGCCATCCTGGAACGGACCAAGGCGATCCGCGTCGACATGCCCGACGCGCCGGGGGTGGAAATGGGGCCGCTGTCCTCGTTCCATCACCGCGAGCGCGTCGATGCCTTCGTCCGCCGCGCCGGGCAGGAGGGTGGCCGCCTGCTCTGCGGCGGCGGCGCGCCCGAGGATCCCAGGCTCGGACGCGGCGCCTTCTACCTGCCGACGGTGATCGACGGCCTCGGTCCGGGCGCGGCGACCTGTCAGGAGGAAGCCTTCGGGCCGGTGCTGGCGGCGTTGCCGTTCCGCGACGAGAAGGACCTGATCGCCCAGGCCAACGGCACCGCCTTCGGCCTTGCCTGCGGCATATGGACCGAGAGCTTCAAGCGCGCCTGGCGTGTCGGCCGGGCGCTGGAGGCGGGATCGGTGTGGATCAACACCTACAAGCAGTCGGTGACCAGCACCCCGTTCGGCGGCTTCAAGAGCAGCGGCATCGGCCGCGAAAAGGGGCTCAACGGCCTTCGGCTCTATGCGCAGGTCAAGAGCATGTACTTCGGATTGCAGGAAACGCCATTGCCGGTGGCCAAGTAGGCCCGCCACCCGCGCGGTCCGGTCCGCACCGCTCACCGGACCAAGACAAGACTTCGAGAGGGATTCATGCCGAATATCGACAGCGTCGCCGTCCACGGACTTGGCAACATGGGTCTGCCGCTGGCCCGCCGCATCGCCCGCGCGTTCCCGGCGCGGGTCTCCGATCCCGATCCGGCGCGGGTCGCCGCCGCCGCCGAATTCGGGGCGCGACCGGTCGGCGGTCCGGAAGACCTGGCGAGGCTGTCGGTCGTGGTGCTCTGCCTGCCCAAGCCGGAGGTTTCGCGGGCGGTGCTCCGGGAGATCGCGCCGAGGCTCCCCGAGGGCTGCGTGGTGGTGGAGACCAGCACCGTCAATCCCGACGACATCGCGGAGAGCGCGCGACTGCTCGCCCCGTTCGGGCTGCGCATCGTCGATGCCTCCATCCTCGCGGGGGTGAGCCAGATGGAGGCGGGGACGGCGACTCTGCTGATCGGTGGCGACCCCGCGGCATTGGCCGACTGCCAGCCGGTGCTGGACGCCATCGCCGAGAAACAGATCAATTTCGGGGCGCTCGGCTCCGGCGCGGCGGCGAAGGTGATCAACAACGCCGTCGCCCACGCGGTGATGGTGGTGGTGGCCGAGGCCGGCGCGATGGCGACCGCCGCCGAGGTCGACATCGAAAACCTCATCGGGCTGTTGTCGGACCCGCAGATGGGGCTGCACCGGCCGCTGACCCATCGCTACGCCGAGCGCATCGTCACCGGAAACTACGCGGGCGGGATGCCGTTGGGCGCCGCGCGGAAGGATTCCGAGCTCGCCTTGAATCTGGCGCAGACCCACCGCGTGCCCCTGTTCGCGATCCAGGCCGCCCATTCGGTCTACGAGATGGCGGTGGGGGCGGGTTACGCGGCGAACGATTACGCGGTGATCGCGCGCCTTTTCGAGGGTTGGGGGACGCCAACCGTTCCGCCCGGCTCCAACAAGAACTAAAGCGCGTCGACATTCGGGAGGAGGGCGGACGAACGAACCGTTCCCAAGGTTTCCGGACCGGCCGGTCCGTCACGCGCGCCGTGGCTTGACAAAACCGCCGCCACGTGGCGTCTTGCGGCGGCCCCCGCGGCCGGGCGCCCCTCGCGAGGACTCGATCATGCATCCCTATCGCACGCAGACCTGCGGCGCCCTGCGCCCCGCGCACACCGGAACCGAGGTCCGGCTGTCCGGCTGGGTGCATCGCAAGCGCGACCACGGCAACCTTCTGTTCATCGACCTGCGCGACCACTACGGCCTCGCCCAGTGCGTGATCGATGTTTCCTCGGAACTGTTCGCGACCGCCGAGGCATTGCGGCCGGAAAGCGTGATCACGGTCGACGGCAGGGTGGTGGCGCGTACCGAGGACACCGTGAACCCCAACCTGCCGACCGGCGAGGTGGAGGTCCAGGTTTCGCGTCTGAGCATCGAATCGGTGGCCGAGATGCTGCCGTTGCAGGTGTTCGGCGACGCCGAGTTCCCCGAGGAAACGCGTCTTCGATACCGGTTTCTCGACCTGCGCCGGGAGAAGGTACACGCCAACATCGTGCTGCGCGCTCGGATCATCGCGTCGATCCGCCGCCGGATGACCGAGGCCGGGTTCCTGGAAATGCAGACGCCGATCCTCACCGCGTCGTCGCCGGAGGGGGCGCGGGACTACTTGGTGCCGTCGCGCATCCATCCCGGGGCCTTCTATGCCCTGCCGCAGGCGCCGCAGCAGTTCAAGCAGATGCTGATGGTCGCCGGGTTCGACCGCTATTTCCAGATCGCCCCCTGCTTCCGCGACGAGGACGCCCGCGCCGACCGTAGCCCGGGCGAGTTCTACCAGCTCGATTTCGAGATGTCGTTCTGCACCCAGGAGGACGTGTTCGCGGTGCTGGAGCCGGTGCTCGGCGGCGTGTTCGAGGAATTCGGCGGCGGCCGCCGGGTGACCGGACAGCCGTTTCCGCGCATCCCCTATCGCGAGGCGATGCGGAAATACGGCTCCGACAAGCCGGACCTGCGCAATCCCCTGGTCATGACCGACGTGACGGAGTCCTTCGCGGGCGGCGGTTTCGGATTGTTCGCCAAGCTCATCGACAAGGGCGCCGTGGCGCGCGCCATTCCGGCCCCGGGCGCCGCCGACAAGCCGCGCAGCTTCTTCGACAAGCTCAACGACTGGGCGCGCGCCGAGGGCGGCGGCGGGCTTGGCTACATCGTCTATGGCGAGGACGGACCCAGGGGACCGATCGCCAAGAACCTGGAGGCCGACCGCGTCGAGGCCATCCGCGCCGCCATGAACCTGACGGCGGGCGACGCGGTGTTCTTTGTCTGTGGCCCGCAGAAGGACGCCGAACCGTTCGCCGGGCGGGCTCGCGAGCGCATCTGCGACGAACTGGGCCTGCGCGAGGACGGGGTGTTCCGGTTTTGCTGGGTGGTCGATTTCCCGATGTTCGAGCGGGACGAGGACGGCGGCGGGATCGCGTTCTCCCACAACCCGTTCTCGATGCCGCAGGGCGGCCTGGAAGCCCTGGAGACCCGGGACCCGCTGGACATCCTCGCCTATCAGTACGACATCGTCTGCAACGGCGTCGAACTGTCTTCCGGCGCCGTGCGGAACCACCGCCCGGACATCATGATGAAGGCCTTCGCCATCGCCGGCTATCCGCCGGACGCCGTGGAGAGCCAGTTCGGCGGCATGCTCAACGCCTTTCGGTACGGCGCCCCGCCGCACGCCGGCTGCGCGCCGGGCATCGACCGTATCGTGATGCTGCTGGCCGACGAGCCGAACATCCGGGAGGTGATCGCCTTCCCCATGAACCAGCAGGCCCAGGACCTGCTGATGGGCGCCCCGGCGACCATCGACGCGGCGCGCTACAAGGAACTGCACATCCGGCCCGACCTGCCGAAGCCCAAGGTCAAGAGGAAGGTCGACAACGGCGCGGCCGAGACCTGATCGCGCCGCCGGAGGCGGCTTCCCCGAACCCATGGGCGATCCGGTCGTCGATGCCCTCCCGTGATCATCGCGCCACGGGCGGCGATGTTCGCTCCGTTCGCGGTTTCTTAACCCTTGCCGGGTACCGTTCAGGGCATGCATAACCGCATGAGTAAGCACCAGGGATGTTGCCGAAACAAAACGACAGCCCATCGGTGCGCGAGGGATCGAGCGATGCTTAAGGTATTCGGGGCGGCGGTGCTGCCGCTTGTCGTCGGCGGCTGCGCGCTTCCGATGTCGGTTCAGATCGCCAGTTGGGCGGTGGACGGGATCAGCTACATCGCGACCGAGAAATCGGTTGGCGACCATGTGCTGTCGGCGGTGGTGGACCAGGACTGCGCCGTCTGGCGCACCCTCAAGGGCGACGACATCTGCATCGACGCCAGCGACGAGATCCAGGTGGCGACGGCCGAGGTGGTGGCGGCGACCGCCACCACCGGGGATCCCGAGGCGCGCAAGATCGCGCGTGAACCGGAAACCGCGACGATGGCGAGCAATCCCGACGACATGGCGGCCGACGACGCAGCGGCGTTCGAGACCGCCGCCGGGGCATCCTTCGCGGCGAGGCTGGCGGCGCTGCCGACGCCGACGCCCAAGCCGGCCCGTCCGGCCGACGCCGCGCCATCCGGGGGGCCGGTGATTCCGGAGGCGTCCTGGGAACTGGGCGATGGCACCCTGCTATACGTGATCGCCTCCTACGACAGCGCGACCGCCGCCGCCGAGGGCGCCCGCCACTATGCCGACCTGGACCCGCTTGTGGTCCGCCGGCCGCTCGACGGCGGCCGGATGCACCGGCTGGTGGTCGCCTTCACCGACCGCGAGCAGCAGCATGTGCGGTCGCGGCTGGTGCGGGCCGGCGTGCGGGAGATGTGGGCGACCCGCATCACCGGCGAAACCTGGCCCGTCATGAGCCCGCCGCGACTTGACGACCGCGCGCCGGTACAGACCGCCGACGCGGATCCCTTCGCCGCGTTCCTCGCCAGCAAATGATACGGATTCCGGATGATCAGTTCGGAATTCGTACCGAGTCGCCATTGCCGGCGACGGCCTTTGCGAAGCTGGCGGAACGCCAAGCGGGCGGAGCCCGCGCCCGGCGAGGGGCAGGAAACCCAAATCAGTATTCGGGTTTCGTATGATCGTCCACGGGCCCTAGTGGATCGGATCCAACGCTTGGTACCCAAGCTTTGGATCGGTCGATCCACTAAGCTATTGATCTGGTGGTTCGATGCCAACGGATGGGACTCATCC
>JANQIL010000024.1 GCA_028282245.1 Magnetospira sp. | reverse complement strand
TACCTGCTGACATGGCGAATCTCCTTCGCCACCCTTGAATCACCCCAACCGTGGACACCGAGTTAACGCCGAGTCAGAAATTCTTGCCGCTGGTATTAGATGTTCTGTCCCGGAGGGTGGTGGTATGAAACTGCCACGAACGGCAAGGGATTACGGGACGGATACGCCACGGCGGCGCGACGACCGCTCATACGGATCCCGAATTGATCATCCGGACTCCGTATCAGGGTTCGCGCGACAGGATGTCGGCGAAGTCCATGTGCATCGGATACGCGGTGTTCAGATGGTGCCAGGCCCCGGGGACCGTCTCGTGATCTACGCCGGGCCGCGAATTCATCCTGCCGAACCAGTCGACGGATCCGAGGTACTGCCCGACGTTTTCGAACCCGTTCGGAAATTCAACCACCGCGCCGGCCGTCGTGATGCGCATCTCCATGGCCCTGTCGCGGGCCTTCCAATTGGTCGCGTCGCCGGCGAGCTTTTCGAGCGCGTAGGCGATGGACAGGCTGCCCTTGCTGTGCCCGGCAACCGAGAGGATACGGCGGTCGTCGTCCAGCAGCAGGCGCAGCAACGTCTCGCTGTCCCCGGCGCCCGGCCAGATGCCGATGCCCGGCCCCGGTCCGCCGGCCCCGGGGGATGTTCGGTCAACCGCGACATGATAGGCCCGCATCAGCCGGTTGGCGGCGCCGAGCACGAACCATCCACCCAGGGCCTCGGCAATCAGGTCGGCGACGCCGTAGCCGGCGATGATCGCGCCGACCGGTTCGTCGTAACGATCGGCCACCGTCCGCGCGAAGGCCGCCGCCCCGACATCCGAACTGCCGACGCCGGCGATGGCGAACCGGCGCAGCAGCTTGCCGGGCTGCGCGCGCAAGGCCCGATAGGTGCCGAATTTCCCGATTCCGTTGTCGCCCTTGGCGCCGGACGGCCAGACGATCAGGATCGATCCCTCCAGCGTCGTCTCGGCGATCAGCATCGCGTATTCCTCGGGAGTCAGGTTGCCGACGTCATAGAACATCCGATCGAGGGCGGCGTTGCGCGCCCGAACGGCCCGTGTGGTGGCGGAAGCGGTGGAATCGAGCCCGAAATACAACATCACACCCTCGCGCGATTCGAAATCAGGCAAGCCAGGATAGGCATCTTCGGCTCAACCGACAAGGGCGTAAAAATAATTCGCGCAATTTCGTAAGAAGAAAAACCAAAAGTAATCATCGCGCCGTCGGGCGGCGCCGCTCAGGCCGGTGCCGCCACCCGCACCGGGACCCGCTTGGCGCCCCAGGCGCCGGGCGGGCCGTCGAACACCCCGGCACAGCGGGTGCCGCAGGCGCGACAACGGCCGTCGTCGGTCAGCCGCCAGTCCGACAACTCATACCAGTCGCGGCCGATCGTCCGCTCTCCGCAGGCATGGCAATAGGTGCTGTCGCGGTCCAGGTCGTGGACGTTGCCCAGGTAGGCGTGGCGGATCCCGTTGGCGCGCGCGATGTCGCGCGCCCGAACCAGGGTGGCGTGGGGCGTGCGCGGCCGGTCGGTCATCCTCCAGTCCGGATGAAAGGCCGAGAAATGCATCGGCACGTCGGGGCCCAGTTCGGACGCCACCCATCGGGTCATGGCGTCCAGTTCGTCCGCGCCGTCGTTGGCGCCGGGGATCAGGAGATCGGTGATCTCGACCCAGACGTCGGTCTCCCGCTTGAGGTGGATCAGGGTCTCCTTGACCGTTTCCAGCGACCCCGTGCAGAACTCGCGATAGAAATCCTCGCCAAACGCCTTCAGATCCACGTTGGCGGCGTCCATGTGGGCGAAGAACTCGCGGCGCGGTTCCGGGTTGATATGGCCCGCCGTCACCGCCACGGTCCTCAGGCCGCGCGCATGGCAGGCGCGCGCCGTGTCGACGGCATATTCGAGGAAGATCACCGGATCGTTGTAGGTGAAGGCGACCGACCGGCAGCCGGTCCGCAGGGCCGTCTCGGCGATCATCTCCGGAGTCGCCGGACTCTGCAGGCGGTCGAGGTCCCGCGACTTGGAAATGTCCCAGTTCTGGCAGAACTTGCAGGTCAGGTTGCAGCCGGCGGTGCCGAACGACAGCACCGGGGTGCCGGGCAGGAAGTGGTTGAGCGGCTTCTTCTCGATCGGGTCGATGCAGAACCCGGACGAGCGGCCGTAGGTGGCGAGCACTAGGCGTCCGGCCTCGGCGGCGCGCACGAAACACAGGCCGCGCTGACCGTCGCGGACCTTGCAGTGGCGCGGGCAGAGGTCGCATTGCAGGCGACCGTCGCCCAGATCGTGCCAGTAGCGGGCCGCGACGCTGTTCATGGAGCGATTGTACCACGACACGGGGACCGCTTCACGTGGACAACCCGCCGGGGGCCGCCTATTGTGCCTGCCGTCAACCCAACGGACCGCCGACCATGCCCACGTTCCACGAGGAAGCGAACGACCTGATCGTCACTTGGCCGGACGTCCATCGGGACGCCAAGTACCTGGTCCGCAAGCTGTTGTCGGGGCGCGCCTGGAAGGGCATCGTGGCGCTGACCCGGGGCGGACTGGTGCCGGCCGCCATCGTGGCCCGGGAAATGGACATCCGGGTGCTGGATACCCTGTGCATCGCCACCTACGAGGACAAGGATATCGCTCCGATGCCGGCCATCCTCAAGCGCCCGGAGGCGGCGACGGCCGAGCGCGGGGCCGGGTGGCTGGTGATCGACGACCTGGTGGACACCGGAACCACCCTGCGGGCGTCCCGCGAGCTGCTGCCGGAGGCCCATTTCGCCACTCTCTACGCCAAGCCGGAAGGGCGACCGCTGGTCGATACCTTTCTGCACGACGTGCCGCAGTCGGTGTGGGTCTACTTTCCCTGGGACACCGACCTTCAGTACGTGCTGCCGATGGCCAAGCGCAAGCCGGGGCGCTAGTGGATCGGATCCAACGCTTGGTACCCAAGCTTTGGATCGGTCGATCCACTAAGCTATTGATCTAGTGGTTCGATTCAGCCAACGGATGAGACTCATCC
>JANQIL010000148.1 GCA_028282245.1 Magnetospira sp. | reverse complement strand
GGTGGCGTAGGTCGAGAACTTGTAGCCGCGCCGGTATTCGAACTTGTCGACCGCCTTCATCAGGCCGATGTTGCCTTCCTGGATCAGGTCCAGGAATTGCAGGCCGCGATTGGTGTATTTCTTGGCGATCGAGATGACGAGGCGCAGGTTGGCCTCGATCATTTCCTTCTTCGCCTTGTTGGCCTCCCGCTCGCCCTTCTGCACCGTGGAGACGATGCGGCGGAACTCGGAGATCGGCAGCCCGGACTCCTGCGACACCCCGGCGATGCGCTCGCGCAGGCTCTCCACCTCGGCGCCGTGGCGCTCGGCGAAGCGGGTCCAGCCCTTGCCCTGCTCCGCCGCGCGCTCCAGCCACGACGGGTCCAGCTCGGCGCCGAAATAGCTGTCCAGGAACTCCTCGCGGCGGATTCGGCTGTCGGTGGCCATGCGCAGCAGGCGGCCCTCCAGCGACATCAGGCGGCGGTTGAGGCCATAGAGATGGTCGATCAACTGCTCGATGCGCGCGTTGTTGAGATGGACCTCGTCCATCAGCGCGATCATGTCCTTGCGCAGCTTGCGGTAGCGCTTCTCGGCCGACGGCTTGACCTCCTCGCCCTTCTGGAGGGCGTCGAGGCGCTGCAACTGCACCCTGTGCATCTTCTCGTAGGTCTTGGCGATGTCCTCGAAATTATCGAGCACCGTCGGCTTCAGACGCGCCTCCATGGCCGACAGGGAGAGACTGGACTCCTCCATCTCCTCCTCGTCGCCGTCCTCGTCGCGCGCCGCCTCGCCGGCCGCGGGATCGTCGGAACCCGGGTCGTCGTCGTTGGCCGCCGCCTCCCGGTCGCCGTCCGCCTCCCGCTCGGACTCCTGGGGCGCTCCGGCGACGACCGCCGCCTCGCCCGTTTCCTCGCCCGGCGTCTCGCCCGCCGTTGCGGCGTGCGCCTCGCCTTCACCCGCTCCCGGGGCGCCGTTGCCGCCGTAGGTCGCCTCCAGGTCGATCACGTCGCGCAGGAGAATCCGCTCCTCGATCAACTGATCGTGCCAGCCGACGATGGCCTTGATGGTCAGCGGGCTTTCGAGCAGGCCGCCGATCATCATCTCGCGGCCGGCCTCGATCCGCTTGGCGATGGCGATCTCGCCCTCGCGCGACAGCAGCTCGACCGAGCCCATCTCCCGCAGGTACATGCGCACCGGATCATCGGTGCGCCCCATTTCGTCCTCGTCGACATTGCCGGGCTGGGCGATTTCCACGTCGCCGGGGGATTCGCGGCTTTCCTCGGTGGTTTCCTCGGCTTCCTCGCTGTCGACCACGTTGATGCCCATCTCGGACAGCGCGGCCATGGTGTCCTCGATCTGTTCGGACGACACCTGGTCGGGCGGCAGGGCCTTGTTCAACTCGTCGTACGTGACGTATCCGCGCTCCTTGGCGCGGCCGATCAGCTTTTTCAGGTTGGCCCCGAGAACGTCGATCAACGGGCTGTCGGTGGTGTCCTCGCCGTTGGTCGTCGTTTCAGCCGCGGTCGCTTTGTTGGCCATGTACACTCCGTCGTCGGTTGTCGCCGGTCTTCGACCCGGCCCCGGTCCCCGTTGAATCCGACCACATGCCAGACGCGCCCCGCAGGCGCCCGCGCGGGGAGCAAACCCGCGCCACCCGCGACGTCCTATCCCCTGAAATGGTCGCGTTCCAAACTGCAATCAAGACCGAAAAACCCGGAGCGTGCGTAGATAGGCGACTTGCCGACCGACGTCAAGATACCAACGTGGCCCGCGGTACCACGAACGCCCACGCCGCTAACGGTTCATCTGACGCAACACGTAGCGCAGGATGCCGCCATGCCGGTAGTAGTCGACCTCGTTGGCGGTATCGATGCGACACTGCACGGTGATCTCGGATCGGCTGCCGTCGGCCCGGTGAATCCGCACCGCGACGTCCTGTCGCGGCGCGATGCCGTCGCCGACGCCCAGGATGTCGAACATCTCGGAACCGTCGAGGTGCAGGGTGTCGCTGGTCATGCCGTCCTTGAACTGCAACGGCAGGATGCCCATGCCAACCAGGTTTGAACGATGGATGCGCTCGAAACTCTCGACCAGAACCGCCCCGACGCCCAGCAGATAGGGACCCTTGGCGGCCCAGTCGCGCGACGATCCGGTGCCGTATTCCTTGCCGCCGATGACCACCATCGGCACCGCCTCGGCCTTGTAGGCCTCGGCGGCCTCGTAGATCGAGAGGACCTTGCCGGAGGGATGGTGCCGGGTCCACCCGCCCTCGGTGTCGGGAGCCATCCGGTTGCGGATGCGGATGTTGGCGAAGGTGCCGCGCATCATGACGTCATGCGAGCCGCGCCGCGCCCCGTAGCTGTTGAAGTCGGCCGGCGCC
>JANQIL010000138.1 GCA_028282245.1 Magnetospira sp. | reverse complement strand
TTCGCGCCGCTGGCCACGGCGCCCGGCGCGCTCGGGCTGCGCGATGACGCGGCGGTGCTCGATCTCGATCCCGATGCGCAGCTCGTGGTGACCTCCGACGCGGTGGTCGCCGGGGTGCATTTCCTGACCGACGACGCGCCCGGCGACATCGGCCGCAAGGCGTTGCGGGTCAACCTGTCGGATCTGGCGGCGATGGGCGCCGAGCCGGTTGGCTACACCCTGGTCGTCAGCCTGCCGGGGGAAATCGACGATGCCTGGCTGGCCGCCTTCGTGGCCGCCCTGGCCGACGATCAGGCGACCTACGGCATCGCCCTGCTGGGCGGTGACACGGTGGTGACGCCGGGGCCGCTGACCTTGGTGGTGACCGCCTTCGGGCGGATCGCGAAAGGCCTCGCCTTGCGGCGCGACGCGGCGGCGGCGGGCGACGATCTGTGGGTCAGCGGAACCATCGGCGACGCCGCGCTCGGCCTCAAGGTGGCGCGTGGCGGTCTGAACAACCTGCCGGAGGTCGATCGCGTCCACTTGCTGGACCGGTATCGGCGACCGCGACCCAGGCTCGCCCTCGGGCGGGCCCTGGCTGGCCTGGCCAGCGCGGCCCTCGACGTTTCCGACGGCCTGCTGGCAGATCTCGGCCATGTCTGCGGCACGTCCGGTCTCGGGGCCCGGGTCGACGCGGCGGCGGTGCCGCTGTCCGGCGCCGCGCGACGGGCCGTCGAACATGATCCGGCCCTGATGGACTCGGTCCTCGGCGGCGGCGACGATTACGAACTGCTGTTCGCGGCGCCGCCGGGCACGGCGGACCGGGTCATCGAAGCGGCGCGGCGGGCCGGCGTGGCGGTCGGGCGGATTGGCGCCCTGTCTCCGGACTCCGGAATGCGGGTCGTTGATTCGCTGGGTGAAATCATGGATATTCGCGACCCGGGATGGAACCATTTCCGATCCGCTGGCGAGGTCGCGGACGGGAGGGTGCGCGAATGAAAAAGCTCGGCGTGATCGCGGCGGTCCTGATTCTGCTGGCCGGCGGCACCATCGCGGTCATGACCTGGATGGGCTACGATGTCCTGGCGATGCTGCTGGGCGGCGAACAGACGTCCGAGACGGGCGCGCCGCCCGCCGAGGAGCCGGCCGAACCGCCCCGGTTCGTCGATGTGGCGCCGATCGTCGTGCCGCTGCTGGACGGCAAGCGGATGGTCGCGGCGGTCAGCATCGAGGTCAAGTTGCAGGCCGTCGACGCGGAGGCCGAAACGTTGCTGCGGCGTTTGATGCCGAAAATTTCGGACGCCTTCCTGCGCGATATGTATGCCTACCTGCCGCGCATCCTGAAAGCCGACAACGAGATCGATCCGGAGATGCTCAAGGATCGCCTGCTGCTTCTGGTTGCCAAGGCGACCGGGAATCCCGATTTGGTCACCGACCTGACGGTTTCGGCGCGGGTCGACCAGACCTGATTCGTCGGCCGGCGTATTGCACCGCGACGAACCGCCGTATTGCACCGCGACGAGCCGCGTGGCACAGTCGCGCATGCGCGTGGCTGGGCGGGGCCGCGGGCATTGGTTTCGTTAACCCGTCGCAAGAGAGAATGGGATCAGGGGATGTCTGTATTTTTACATATCGTCGTCATCCTGCTGGGCATCAGCGCGTTGGTCTATGGTGTTTGGGCCACCCGCGCGGTGCTGTCCGCCCCCGCCGGGACGGAACGCATGCAGGAGATCGCGGCCGCCGTCCAGGAGGGCGCGCAGGCTTATCTTAATCGTCAGTACACCACCATCGCCATCGTCGGCGTCGTCGTCGGTATCCTTCTCGGATGGCGTCTCGGCCTTCACGTGGCGATCGGCTATTTCCTCGGCGCCGTCTTTTCCGGATTGGCCGGCTACGTGGGCATGAACGTCTCGGTGCGGGCCAACGTGCGCACCGCCGAGGCGGCCCGCTCGTCGGGCCTGGCCGGTGGATTGGACATTTCGTTCAAGTCCGGCGCCATAACCGGCATGCTGGTGGTCGGCCTCGGATTGATCGGGGTCGCCGGCTATTACGGGATCATGCAGATGGTGCTCGGGGCCGACAACGTCCGCGCGATCCTGGAAGCCCTCGTGGCGTTGAGCTTCGGCGCCTCGTTGATTTCGATCTTCGCGCGTCTCGGCGGTGGCATCTTCACCAAGGGGGCCGACGTCGGCGCGGATCTGGTTGGCAAGGTCGAGGCCGGCATTCCCGAGGACGACCCGCGCAACCCGGCGGTCATCGCCGACAACGTGGGCGACAACGTGGGCGACTGCGCCGGCATGGCGGCCGACCTGTTCGAGACCTATGCCGTGACGGTGGTGGCGACCATGTTGCTGGGCGCCATCTTCTTCACCGGCGCGGCGCAGGCCGACATGATGCTCTATCCGCTGATTATCGGCGGCGTGTGCATCGCCGCCTCGGTGGTCGGCACCTTCTTCGTCCGCCTGGGAGCGAGCAACAACATCATGGGGGCGCTCTACAAGGGACTGATCGTCACCGGCGCCATTTCGGCCGTTCTCATCCTGTTGTTCACCGGCCTGTTCCTCGGCTTCACGAGCCCGATCGATATGGCGGGTCGCACCATCACCGGCCTTGATCTTTTCTTCTGCGCCCTGATCGGCCTCGCGGTGACCGGGCTGATCGTCTGGGTCACCGAGTACTACACCGGAACCAACCATAAGCCGGTGCGGAGCGTTGCCAACGCCTCGACCACCGGCCATGGCACCAACGTCATTCAGGGTCTCGCGGTGTCGATGGAAGCCACCGCGCTGCCGGTTCTGATCATCAGCGCCGGGATCATCGTCGGTTACTTCTCGGCCGGCCTTTACGGCATCGCCGTGGCGGCCACGACCATGCTCGCGCTGACCGGCATCATCGTCGCGCTCGACGCCTCCGGGCCGGTCACCGACAACGCCGGCGGCATTGCCGAGATGGCCGAGCTGGACGAGGACGTGCGCAAGACCACCGATGCCCTCGACGCGGTCGGCAACACCACCAAGGCGGTCACCAAGGGCTATGCCATCGGGTCGGCCGGCTTGGCGGCGCTGGTCCTGTTCGCCGCCTACACCGAGGATCTGGGGCACTATTTCCCGCTCCTGGCCGACGGCGACCTGACCAACGGCGAGGTGATCTTCCAGCTTCAGAACCCGTTCGTGGTCGTCGGCCTGTTCTTCGGCGGCCTGATGCCCTACCTGTTCGGGGCCCTGGGCATGATGGCGGTCGGCCGCGCGGCCGGCGCCGTGGTGGTCGAGGTGCGCCGTCAGTTCAAGGAAATCGCCGGCATCATGGAAGGCACCGGCAAGCCGGAGTACGGCCGTTGCGTGGACATGCTGACCAAGGCGGCGATCAAGGAAATGGTTATTCCGTCGATGCTGCCGGTGTTCGCGCCGATCGTGCTGTACTTCGTGGTGTACTTCGTCGCCGATCAGGCGGCGGCGCTCACGGCGCTCGGCGCGATGCTGCTCGGCACCATCGTCACCGGGCTGTTCGTGGCCATCTCGATGACCTCGGGCGGCGGTGCCTGGGACAATGCCAAGAAGTACATCGAGGACGGCAACCACGGCGGCAAGGGCTCCGAGGCCCACAAGGCGGCGGTCACCGGGGACACGGTGGGTGATCCCTACAAGGACACCGCCGGTCCGGCCGTCAACCCGATGATCAAGATCACCAACATCGTCGCCATCCTGCTGCTGGCCCTGCTGGCTGGTCATTAGGCGGCGATCCGTTGGAATCACGCAACGAAAGGCCCCGGCGCTCGCGCCGGGGCCTGTTTCGTTCGGTGTTCGGAAAAAGCCTCTATTTCTTGCCCGCGAAGCGACCGATGTTTCCGAACAACTGTTCGATGAGGGTCAGTTCATGGCCCGACGTGGGGGTTTCGCGCTCCACGACTCGGATCCGGTTGCCGTCCTCCAGGCCCAGGGTCTCGATGGACTCGACCCGCCCCCGGTCGTTGAAATGGATGGCGACGACGCTGCGCTCGGCTTCCTCGGGCGCCAGGAACGCGGTGGTCTCGGTGCGCTTGCTGATATAGTACCAGGTCCTGTCGCCGAAGCTGGAGGTGCTGGACGGCGAGCCGAGGATATCCATGATGTCGTCGCGGGTGTACTCGCCAAGCCGCACCTCGGCCAGGGCGTCCGGGTCCGGTCGGTTGCCACGGGTATCGATGCGCGGCGCGCAGGCGGTCGCCAGCGGCCCCGCGACCAACACGGCGATTGCCAGGGCGGTGATCAGGCGGGGCTTGGCAAGGCGGCGGGTAACGGGCATCTTGACGCGGTGTTCCATCGGCGGCAAACCAGACCGAATTCATCGCACCGCACGCCGATCGTTGTCAATCGCAGGCGAACCCATGGGTCTTTTCAATTTGTTCCGGCGCAATCCCCACGAAGCCGCGGCGCGCGCCCTGTATGGCGCCGTGGTCGCGCAATCCCGTTTGCCCGCCTTCTACGAAGCCTACGGCGTGCCCGACACCCCGGACGGCCGGTTCGACATGATCGCCGTGCATGCCTTCGCGGTCATGCGGCGTCTGGGCGGGGCCGACAACAAGGCGGCGCGCGATCTGTCGCAGACCCTGTTCGACGTGATGTTCGTCGACGTGGACCGCAATCTGCGCGAGATGGGAATCAGCGATATCCGAATCGGCAGCAACGTGAAAGCGGTCGCGCGGGCCTTCTATGGCCGAATCGATGCCTACGACGCCGGCCTGAAGGCCGGGGACGACGGCCTGCTGCGCGGCGCCCTGTCGCGCAACCTGTTCCGCAAGTCGTCGCCCAGCGAGGCCCAGGTCGGCCACATGGCGGCCTACGTGCGTCGTCTGGCGGCCGACCTCGACGCCTGGCCGCTGGATGATCTGATGGCCGGGCGGGTCGACTTCGCCGCGCCGCGCATTCCGGAGTCGCCGCCGTGACCGAACGCCCCGTGGGGCCGGAGTTTCCGCATCCCGTTATTGTTGCCGATTTGCCGGCCGGCGAGAGCCGTGTCGCGCTCGTCGCCACGGCGGCCCAGAGGGATGCCCTGGCGCGTCGATTCGCGGTGCCGGGAATCGACCGGCTCGAAGCCCGTCTGGTGCTGACTCCGGAGTCCGGGCACCGCGACCTGCGGGTGCGCGGGCAGGTGACGGGGCGCGTGCGGCAAGCCTGCGTGGTCACCCTGGCGCCGATGGAAACGGCCATCGATGCCGCGTTCGACGTCCATTGCCGATCGGAGCCGACGACCCCGGGGCCGGGCGGCGATCTGGACCTGGACCCGACGGAGGATGTCGAGCCGCTGGAGGACGGGACAATCGACCTCGGTGAACTGGTGGCCGAGCAGTTCGCGCTTGAAATCCCGGCGTATCCGAGGGCGCCGGGGGCCTCGTTCGACGGATTCGCCACGGGGGCCGGCGACGGCGGACCCGAGGACCCGCCGCCGAACCCGTTCTCCGTGCTGGCAAAGCTTGGGGAAAAGGGCTAAACAATGGGCGAGTTGATCGGGGTCGTTGGCGACGCGCTTGCCCCCGGCCGGGTTTTTGGATAAACAAGGCCCCCGCCGAACGGCTTCCATGAAGAAAGACGAATGCAATGGCTGTACCGAAGAAAAAGGTGACCCCGTCGCGGCGCGACATGCGACGTTCGCATGATGCCCTGGGTTCGGCATCCTACGAGGAATGCCCCAGCTGCGGTGAATTGAAACGCCCGCATCATGTTTGCGCGTCCTGCGGCCACTATAATGGCCGCGAGGTGCTCGAAACCGAAACGTCGTAACGGAGTCGGCCGGCGCGGCCGGTGGGGGAACGACGCTTGGACGCTAAGAGGACCCTATCCATCGATGCCATGGGCGGCGATCAGGCTCCCGAAATGGTCATCGAGGGGGTGGAATTTGCCCTAAGGCGGTTGCCGGATGCCCGGTTTCTGCTGTTCGGCGACGAGCCGAGATTGCGCGACCTGCTGCGCAAGCATCCGACGGCCCGG
>JANQIL010000130.1 GCA_028282245.1 Magnetospira sp. | reverse complement strand
CGCCGACACCGTCCCGGACGACGAGTGAAGGCCGAGCCGGATTCCGGACAAACAGAACCGGCGGGCCCGCCGGTCTTGTGTCCTACAGCCGACCGATTGTCGTGTATTACAGGCCCGGCACCCGGGCAACCCCATGTCTTCCCGCGACGCGGACGCGCAAGGTGTTTTTTGTACTACACGCACAAAAAGACCTTGCCAAAGGGGGGCTCGAATGCCGCCCCCCTGTTGGATACCCCCGCTGTTTGGCGCGTCCGGGCATCGAGCCCGATCCGCGCCAGCAACCGTATCACCGGTTGATCCCTCGCAGGAAGATTTCGGTTCTCCCTGCACCCATCGACTTGAGGGCGTTCCTGCCCCCAAGACCCCTGACCATTTCATGGAGACGATGTCATCGAGACCAAGAAAGGGAGCTTTCGCGCTGCCCTTCCTTGGAACCATCCCATCGACCAGGGACCTTCGCGCCCCTTGGAACCCCGACCAACCGCCTGCTGATTGGATACCGTTTGACAACTCGTCTCTGTATTGCGCCATCTGAAATCATTTTTTCGGCCTTCCCCCGGTCTACAAAAATCCGGCCCAGGTCAGGGCCGGGCAGACGACAGCCATCCCCATCGCCGCCATGGGATACAACTTCCGCCTCATCCTCAAATGGGTCGAGGCTCTTTGCCTCAAAATCCTGGTCGCGATCCTGTCAGTCCTACCCGGCCATCATCTTCACAGTACCGCTTGAGCGGCGTACTTTACGGTCGACTACAAACGGGGATACAGGAACCGGCACGCCATCCTCGCACTAGACATCCTGACCGGATGGACCTTCCTCGGATGGGTCGCTGCCCTGGTTTGGACCCTTATGCGGGATTGGGTACCAGCAATAAGGACGTATTGCATGAACCCAACACTCCGCACCGCCCTTCGAACGGCGGCCTTCTCAGAGGGTATTCTGTCAATCTTGGCTTGCAGCTTCGGGGCATTGAAATGCTCCGGCTTCGTCACGTTCGGGCCAGTTCATTGCGCAAGTCCCAGTCGGCTCACCGGCACGTCCTGACCGACGTTCGACCCAAGGCCTCACAAGTGGTTCTGCGCGATCGTTTGGAACGCCCCGGACTTTCGCAGGCCGATGAGGCCCTTGTTGACACGAAGCAGATTCACGCGGGTCTTGGGGTCGGCCTTCATACCGACGACATGGAGCGTCTGGATGGTCGCAAAATCGATGATCTCGACGATTTGATTCTCGGCCTTGAGCTTTGAGATCATCGAATCGCCGGTGTCGGCGTTGACCGAGACGACATCGACTTCGCCGGCCAATAGCTTTTCGAAGCAGTCTGTGGGCGAGTCGGGTGCCACGTGAACAACGTTCGGCCTGACGAAGCCCGCGACCTCCAGATCGTGGGTAAAATAACCGGCCGGTCGGCAAATCGTCCGTCCGTTCATGTCGTTCGGGCCGTTGATCTCGGCGGACCGGGCGGAGGTGGTATAGAACGTGACGACGACTTCGTGGAGGGGCTCGGAGAAACGCAGGTTGTCGCACCTCCATTGAGAGGCTTCGCTCAAGACCTCGCGATAGTCGCAATTGGGTTTGAACCAGGGAAAGGCGAGTTGGTAGGCGCCTCCGCCGAGAAGCGTTTTCAGATGAGACCCCCAGTCGTTGACAACGTCTACCCTGTAGTTCGCCTGTCCGCCCTCGAATTGCAGGGCCCGCTCGACAACCTCAAAACTGAACCCGCCGTTCGGCAGGCCCTTGTCGACGTAGGGAGGGTACTCGGACCCGGTCAGGATCTTCAGATTATTGGATTTGGCGGCCTGCAGCGGCTGCAGGGTGGCACCGCCAGGGTCAGCGGCGGCGATGTCCTCCTCGCACGGGATGTAGAGTTTGACCTCCGTTGGTACCCGGTTGGGGCTGTCGAGCACGCCCGGATTGTAGTCGACTATCTGCTGGTAGGCCGTGGCGCGTCCGTAGGCGCGCTCCGCAATGGCCGACAAGGTGTCGCCGGGTAGGGTCGTGTACTCCGCATCACACTGCACTGTCTGCGATTTTGCGCCTGACGAAGCACAAACAAAAATTGCTACGAAAACCGCCAATAATCTCATTTCCTCCC
Source organism: Magnetospira sp. (assembly GCA_028282245.1). Classification (GTDB taxonomy): domain Bacteria; phylum Pseudomonadota; class Alphaproteobacteria; order Rhodospirillales; family Magnetospiraceae; genus JANQGL01. The sequence continues at coordinate 3,112 of JANQIL010000130.1, read as the reverse complement.
CCCTAAAATCCCAGACTGCTTCTTGGCCATCTAAGCACTAAAAAAGGGAGAGAGTCTAGCCACAATCCCTTATTGAGAGCCCATGTCGGGTGCTTAAATCGCGTTTTTCAGGGGCATGAACTTGCGGAGGCATACGAACCGACATTACCCAGATAACTCCCAAGCCCGACTTGAACAGTGTTTGGCGGACATACCGTGAACGCGGCTTGCAAGGCATTGATTTTGTTGTCCTGTGTTTTTGGCGGTCAAAAAGTTTGGTGCTAAATAATTAGCTGTCAAGTCCTATTTTTTTGACTTTCCGCGTGGTGGCGCGGTGACATGGTCGCATGTTCGTGCGCGAGAAGACCATAAACGGATACACCTACTGTGGTGGATTCGAAGTCCGCGACATTATTCGGGGCAAATTCCATGGCGAACTTCGACTCCAAAACCACACTAAAATCAGATTATTACCTAGTGTCCTGATCGAATCCGAAATTCGAAAACGCCCGCCAAATAATGCTCCGAACTTCGGATTCGGGACACTACCTCTATCTCGTCGAAAACGTGAGGGAAGGGAAGCGCACGCGCCAGCGGATCGTCGGCGAGACGGCCATGGCGGTGGCGTCGTTGGCGGCCGGGCACGACACCACCGCCGACCGACGATGGGCGGGTTCGCCAATGTTCCGACAACCTCGTTCGATCAAGTCATGCACGGCCCTTGGCCGCTCTCTTTTTCTCTGTTTTTGGGGCCTGCGGCCCCCTGGCCGTCAAGGCCAAGCCCTCCGGTTCCCTGCGGGCGGACCCGGGGCGTTCCCCGACCTTCCGCGCTTCGCTTGTGCAGGCCGGGTGATCCCCCTTGCCCCGCGTCCGGCCCGTGACGGCCTCCCCCCGCTCATTGCCGCGTGGCTAGCAGGGTTGCATGCGCAACCCTTATTTTCATTCAAATTGGAGGTAAAAATGTATTCCAATCAAATCATTTGCGGCGAATCCGTCCAGGTTCTTTCCGCATTCCCAGCCAACAGCGTCGATCTGGTGGTGACCGATCCGCCCTACCTGGTTGGTTATCGGGACCGGTCCGGGCGAACCGTGGCCAATGACGACGATCCCGACGCGGTTCTCGCCGTCTATGACGAACTCTATCGCGTCCTGAAACCGGACTCCTACTGCATCTCCTTTTATGGCTGGACGGCCATAGCGGCGTTCGCGTCGGCCTGGGAAAATGCCGGGTTCCGCCCCGTCGGGCATTTCGTGTGGAGCAAGCCCTACGCCTCGAAAACGAGATATGCGGAATACCGTCACGAATCGGCCTTCCTTCTGGCCAAGGGGAACCCATCCCCGCCCAGCAAGCCGATCCCTGATGTTCTGCCCTGGGTCTATTCAGGGAACCGGACCCATCCGACCGAAAAGGCCGTGGATGTTATCGCTCCGCTCGTGACCTGCTATTCCCGGGCCGGTGACGTCGTATTGGACCCCTTCGCCGGATCGGGCAGTACCGCCGTCGCGGCGGCGCTCAAGGACCGGCGCTATATCGGCATCGAGCTTGATCCGGGCTACTGCGCGTTGGCGTGCAAAAGACTTGCCGGTGTCGCGAAGACAAGGAGGATACCGACGGCGGCATAGAGGCCGCAAGAGCCTGCCATTCTCCGGCGCTCACGGCCCCATATCGAGAGCAGGCTCCTTGTGCGCGAAGGTTTCCCGCTCTTCCTGCCGGATTTCGTCATATTGCGCGATGTCCCGCCGCAGGGCCGTTTGCCGCCGCGCCTGGAGCTTCTTCAAACGTTCCATCCGGCGGTGAAGGGACCGGCGTTCGCTGACTTGCCGGAACACCAGATCGTCCTTTTCCCGGCGGTCGCGCCGGAAGGACTCCAGGGCTTCGATTTCATTGCGCGCCTTGATCCGTTTTCGGGTGCCGGTGACGACGTCGAACAGGCCGCGCAGGCCCTTGCTGAACCGCGCCTGCCGCGCCCGGGTTTCCTCTTCCCGGCGCTTGTCCTGGATTTCCCCCAGCTTCGCCCGGTCACGCCGATGCCGCTGCACCATCTCCGCGCGCCGGGAGTCCAGGGTCGTTCTGCGGGCCGCGTCGGTTTTCTGCTGCGCCGCGTCGAGATCGCGCAGATGCGCCGCCATATCCTGGGCGAACTTGCGTCGGGCCGCATCGACCGAGGGGAGGCCGTCGGTGTCGCTCAACTTGGCGCGAACGTCTTTCGCCTTGATCCCGACCCACTTGGAAACCGCGAAGACCTCGCCCCGGTGATCCACCGCGACGACCCCGCGCCGGTCGCCCCGGGCCAGCGCGTAGCCGCGTTCCTGCAAGGCCTGTGTGAAGGCCGCCCGGGAATCGCTCACCGCCCAGCAGTCCCGCAGCGCCGTTTCGATGGCGCGCGGGTCCTTGCCCAGGCGCTTCGCCTGTTGCCATTGGGCATGGGTGAAGTTGCGCGGGTCGCGCTCCTGTGAGTTCATCAGACCGCGCGGCAGGGTCCAGCCCTGTTCCATGAAGACGTCCCGGCTGATTTCGCGGAGCGCGCGCTTGGTGAAGGGCAGCGGGACCGCCTTCATCTCCGCCACGTCGATCCGTGACCAGACCGCATGGCAATGCCGCCGCCCGTCCTTTTCGTGGAACACCACGGCGCGCGGCTGGCCGGTCAGGCCGAGCCTGTCCTCGATGCGACCGACGGCGGTCTCGAAGACCGCGACCCCGACCTTTTCCTCCGGCGGCGGAGACAGACTGACCGAGAACAGGAACTGCTTGCAGCGGGTGCCCCGGCTGACCGCATGGGCCTCGTTCAGCGCCCCCATGAGATCGCCGCAGGCGAAGCCCCGCAACTCGTGGAGTTCCACATGATCGTTCTCCTCCTTCATCAGGTGCAGGGCCAGATCCCTGGCCCCGCCCCGGACGTTGCCGTGCAGGATCATGGGTCCGCAGCCGCCTTGAGGCCCAGCGCCGCGATCAGGGTCTCGCGCATTGCCCGGATATCCCGGCAGGCCGCGTCGAGATCACCGATGACCTCCGGCGACAGATCGAGCGTTCCGGTGTTGGCGGCGCGGGCGATCTGGTTCATGTTGGCGGCGAGACGGCTGTCTCCGAGTTTCCCCAGCACCTGGGCCAGCAGAGTCTGGTCCGCATGCGGGC
>JANQIL010000102.1 GCA_028282245.1 Magnetospira sp. | reverse complement strand
TCGAAGTTCGCGACATTATTCGGGGCAAACTCCATGGCGAACTTCGACTCCAAAACCACACTAGAATCAGATTATTATCTAGTGTCCTTATCGAATCCGAAGTTCGAAAGCGCCTGCCAAACAATGCTCCGAACTTCGGATTCGGGACACTAGTGTGGTGGAAGCGAAGTTCGCGACATTATTCGGGGCAAATTCCATGTCGAACTTCGACTCCAAAACCACACTAGAATCAGACCGTTACCTAGTGTCCTTATCGAATCCGAAGTTCGAAAGCGCCTGCCAAACAATGCTCCGAACTTCGGATTCGGGACACTAGGCGAAGGGCTTCATGGGATGTCGCGACACAACCGGCGACGAAGACGTCAAGGCCTCGAAAATTGGATTCAAGCACCAATAAACACAAGCCCATAACCTGGCCAATCGTCGGCATCGGATCGTCGGCCGGAGGACTGGAAGCCCTGACAGCCATGATCGGCGCCATCGAGATCGGCTCCGATTGCAGCTTCGTGGTGATCCAGCATCTGTCGCCCCATTACCGATCCATGCTGGTGCAGTTGCTCGGCCGCGACACGCCGCTGGCGGTCCAGGAGGTCAAGAACGGCGAGACGCCGGTGCCCGACGTGATCTACGTCGCCCCGGCCAACCACAATGTTCAGATTCGCGACGGCATTTTCCACCTTCTGGATCCGCCGGAAAAGGTGGTTCCGAAACCCTCGGTCGACATGTTCTTCCGGTCGCTGGCCGACGAACTGGGCGACATGGCGGTCGGGGTCATCCTGTCGGGGACCGGCAGCGACGGCGCGGTCGGGGTCAAGGCGATCAAGGCGGCCGGGGGCACCGTTCTGGTGCAGACCCCGGAAACCGCGAAATACGACGGAATGCCGCGCTCGGCCATCGACACCGGGGCGGTGGACATGGTGCTGCCGCCCAAGGAGATCGCCAACCGGATCCTGTCGCTGGCCGTGCTGCCGGAAATCCACGCGGCGGGCGCCGAGGGCGACGCCGCATCCGACCTGGAAATCCTGTTCACCCTGGTCCGCCGCCAGGTGGGAATCGATTTTCGGGGTTACAAGTCGACAACCATCGAGCGGCGAATCCAGCGCCGCATGGCGGTCACCCACTCCGAATCGGTGACCGAATACGTGGCCTACGCGCAGGCCAACGAGAAGGAACTCGACAACCTCACGCGCGAAATCCTGATTTCGGTGACCTCCTTCTTTCGCGACCGCGACGCCTTTCTGGCGCTGGGCAAGGCGGTCGACGCGGTGCTGGAGGAGAAGCTCTCCGGCGAGGAGATCCGCGCCTGGGTCCCCGGTTGCGCGACCGGCGAGGAAGCCTATTCGATCGCCATGATGTTCCTTGACCGGATGGCCCAGAAGGGACTCTCCAACCGGCTCGTGGTCTATGCCACGGACATCGACGTCAACGCCCTCGCCACCGCCCGGCGCGGCGTCTATTCGATCACCGCGCTGTCGGAGGTTCCGTCGGAACTGGCGGACGCCTTTTTCGTCGCGCGCAGCAGCGACTGCGAGGTTTCGAAGGATCTGCGGGACACCGTGGTGTTCGCGCGCCAGGACCTGATTCTCGATCCGCCGTTCATGCACATGGATTTGATCTCCTGCCGCAACGTGCTGATCTATTTCCAGCAGGAAACCCAGGCCAAGGTCCTCTCCATTCTGTTCCACGCCCTCAAGACGCGCGGGTTCCTGTTCCTTGGCCGCTCCGAGAGCGTCGCCCAGCAGAGCGACCTGTTCATTCCGGTGATCGGAAAATGGCGCCTGTTCCAACCCAAGGGCGGCAAGCACAAGAGCCTCGCCAGCGCCCTGCTCCGCGACCAGATCGACAAGAAAAGCGCGCCCCAGCCAACCCCGACGGCGCCGCGTCGGGAGGAACGGATTCGAACGCTGTTCCAGCAGGCGGCGATCGAGCACTATGTGCCGGCGGCGGTCCTGGTCGACGGCAAGCTGAACCTGCTGCATGCCTCGGGCGACCTCGAAACAATTCTCCGGTTCCCGGACGGTCAGCCGCGCATGATTCTCACCAACATCGTCCGCGAAGAGTTCCGCACCGATGTTCAGGTGCTGATTCACAACGCCCAGAAAAAGGGCAAATCGGTGCGCGGCCGGGGCAAGCGGATCGACAAGGGGCGCGCCAAGGTATCGATGCGGGTGGTGGTGCATCCGCTGCCCGGGGCGCACGCGGAAGACTATTTCCTGGTCTGTTTCGAGATCGTCACGCCGGGCGCCCGCGACCGCGGCCAGGGAGCGGCCGACGAGCCGGTGCAGATTTCCAACGGCGAACTGGAAAACGAACTCACCGCGACCCGCGAGCACCTGCAGACCCTCAACCAGGAACTGGAAACCTCGAACGAGGAAATGCAGGCCCTGACCGAGGAAATCCAGGCCTCCAACGAGGAACTTCAGGCGACCAACGAGGAACTGGAAGCCTCCAACGAGGAATTGCAGGCAACCAACGAGGAACTGGTTTCCCTCAACCAGGAGATGATCAGAAAATCGGCCGAACTGTCGGCCGTCAACGTCGACTTCGAGAACGTCAACAACAGCCTGACCTTCCCGCTGATCGTTCTCGACCGGCACCTCGCCATCAAGCGCCTGAACCAGGCGGCGAGCCTGCAACTGGGCCTGTCGTTCGCGGTGCGCGGCCAGCAACTCGACGTGCTCGGGCTGCCCGGACCGCTACAGGCCCTGCCGGAGGCCGCCCGCGCGGTGATGGACACGCGGACCGGCCGCGAGGTCGCGCTGGCCCTCTGGGACCGCCACTACGATGTCCTGGTGTCGCCTTGCATCAGCGCCGAGGACAGCCTGACCGGCGTCATCATCGCGATGGTCGACAACACCGACCTGCACAACGCGCAGCAGAGCGTATCGGACAGCCACGCCCGCATGACCGAGGTGATGAACCACTCCACCTTCATGTTCACGGTCAAGGACACCCAGGGGCGTTATGAATTCGTCAACCGTCGGTTCACGCATTGGATTGGGCTGAGCGAGGACGCGATTCTCGGCCACACCGACCACGACATCCTGCCGGCCCGCATCGCCGACCATTTGCGCAACGGCGACCTGGAGGTGCTCCAGAAACGGAAAACCTTGGAAAAGGAGGACGAGTACGAGCACCGAGGCCTGCGCAAGCGGTTCCGGACGGTCCGCTTTCCATTGATCTCGGACGCCCTCGGCGTCCATGCCCTGTGCACCCAGGCCGAGGACATCACCGAACGCCGCCAGGCCGAGGAGCAGTTGCGCCTGGCCGCCAAGGTGTTCCATCGGGCCGGCGAGGGCATCTCGATCACCGACGCGGACAGCCGCATCATCACCGTCAACGATGCGTTCACCACGGTAACCGGTTACAGCCGCGAGGAAGTCGTCGGACGGAGCCCGGCGGTTCTCAAGTCGGGCCGCCATTCCCCCGAATTCTACGAGGAAATGTGGGCGGCGATCAAACGCGACGGCTGGTGGCAGGGCGAGATCTGGAACCGCCGCAAGAACGGCGAGGTCTATCCGGAATGGCTGACCGTCAACGCGGTCAAGGACGAACACGGCGTCATCACCAACTACGTGGGCATCTTCTCGGACATCACGGTCATCAAGTCGTCGCAGCGCCGCATCGAGTATCTGGCGACCCATGACGACCTGACCAACCTACCCAATCGCAGCCTGTTCACCGATCGGGTGAAGCACGCCATCGCGCGCGCCAAGCGCACCCACACCAACATCGTGGTGATGTTCATCGATCTCGACAACTTCAAGGTCATCAACGACACCATGGGGCACGACGTCGGCGACCTGCTGCTCAAGGAGGCATCGACGCGGTTGCTCGACTGCGTGCGCGAGGAAGACACGGTGGCCCGCCTGGGAGGCGACGAATTCACCGTGCTGCTGGAGGATACCGATTACACGATGGCATCGGTGATCGCCGAGCGGATCATCGACCAGCTTGGCACCCCGTTCGGCATCCACGGCCGCGAGCTGTTCGTCTCGGCCAGCATCGGCATGAGCGTGTTTCCGACCGACGGCGAGGACAGCCAGACCCTGCTCAAGAACGCCGATACCGCCATGTACCGGGCGAAGGACCAGGGCAAGAACCAGTATTGCAGCTTCACCCAGGAAATGAAGGTGGTGGCGCAGCAGAGGCTGACCCTTGAGACCGGCCTGCGCCAGGCCATCCCGCGCGGCGATTTCCGGATGGTTTACCAGCCGCAGATCGACCTCCGCAGCGGTCGCATAACGGGTGCCGAGGCGCTGGTCCGCTGGACCCTGCCGGACATCGGCGTGGTGTCGCCGGTGAAGTTCATTCCGATCGCCGAGCAGACCGGGCTGATCGTCGGGCTAACGGAGTGGATTTGCCGCACCGTGTTCGAGCACGTCGCCCAGTGGCTGGGCACGGGCCTGAACGTGCCGCGAATCTACATCAACATGTCGGGGCAGCATTTCAAGAAAGGCAAGGTCGACGAAATGATGCGGGTGTTGATCGAGCGGCACGGACTGGAACCGTCGCGGATTGGCATCGAGTTGACCGAAAGCTCCCTGATGGAGAACTCGGAACATGTCGTCAAGGCGCTCCTCGACCTGAAATCCCATGGGTTCGGGATCAGCATCGATGATTTCGGCACCGGCTATTCGTCGCTCAGTTACCTCAAGCGCTATCCGATCAAGGCAATCAAGATCGACCGCAGCTTCGTCGACGGGATCGCCGACGATCCGGATGACAAGGCGATCGCCGATGCCATCATATCAATGGCCCATTCGCTTGGCATGCGGGTCATCGCCGAGGGCGTCGAGACGGAACAGCAACTCGCCGAACTGAAGAAAATGGATTGCGACGCGGCGCAGGGATTCCTGTTTCATCAGCCGCTGTCGGCCGAGGATTTCGAGGCCCTGCTGAACGAGACGGAGGCGAAGCTCGCGGCGACCTGACTCGCGAACCGGCCTGTCGATCGACCAATCCGGCGATTGATTCGCCACGCCATTGAATCGTGCATCGGAAGGACTACACTTGAGTCCGCAACGACTTGCGGCCGTTCGCGTCCGCCGTCACCTGCGAAACGCCCACGCCATATCAACCAAGGATTTCTATTATTCGAATGGACATCAGAGATGGAATCCCGGTTCGACGATCTCATTTTTTTGTGTGAACAGGAAAAACTGCATCTTTCAAATGCGATACAACCCTTTGGAGTCCTCGCCGTCGTGGGCGGGCCGGAGCGCGTCATCGTCCAGGTCAGCGCCAACGTCGCGGACCTCACGGGACTGTCGCCGGACGAGGTGCTTGGCAACCGCCCCGACATCCTGTTCGCGACCATGCCGAATACCGACGTCGGAATGCCGACGGCGGTAGCCGGGCGGCGGCTGATCCTTGGCGTTCGCGGCCGCAACGGCAAGTCCGTCGACCTGGGGGTCATCGACACCCCCGACGGCCTGATCCTGGAATTGCAGGAAACCCAGCCGCTGGCCGCCAACCGGGTTCCGCCGATGGACTTCACCCTGGTTCTCGGCACGTCCGGACGCGACGTCAATCTCGACGACTTGGCGCGCCGCGTCGCCCAGACGGTGCGGACCGTCAGCGGCTTCGAAAAGGTGATGGTCTATCGCTTCCGCGACGACTGGAGCGGCGAGGTGATCGCCGAGGTCGGCGGCGGCGCCTCGTTCGACGAATACCTCGGTCTGCGGTTTCCGGCCTCCGACATTCCCAAGATCGCGCGCGACCTCTACCGGAAAAACCCCTATCGGCTGATCGCCGACGCCACCGCGCGGCCGGTTCCGCTGCTGGCCCGCGATCCCACCATCGGTTCGCCGGACCTGACCCATGCCGACCTGCGCAGCGTTTCGCCGGTGCACATGGAATACCTGGCCAACATGAACGTGAAGGCATCGTTTTCGCTGTCGGTGGTGGTCGGCGGAGAGTTGTGGGGGCTGATCGCCTGCCATCACCCGGAACCGTGCTATCTGTCGCTGGAAACCCGCGGCGCCTGCGCCGAGCTGGCCAAGGGTTTCGTGGTCGGCCTGATGGCCGACCGCTCGAACCGCCGCATCGCCTATCTGGAAACGGTGGACCGACGGATCGAATCCCTGATCACCAAGATCGGCGGCGGGCGGCACATGTCCGGCGGCCTGAAGGGGATCGAAGGCGACCTGCTCGAACTGATGGGCGCAGGTGGCGCGGCGCTGGTCACTCCCGACGACGACATGACCACGTTCGGCGAGGTGCCCGCCGACCGGCACCTGCGCGCCCTTGACGACTGGTTCATGAACGACTGCGCGGAAGCGACCCTGCTGACCGATCATGTCGCCGGCCTGTTCGGTCAGCCGGCCGATTGGACCACCGGCATGAGCGGGGTCGCTGCGGTGCGCGCCCTGTCCCAGGGCCGGACGGACCGTTGGCTTCGTTTCTACTGGTTCCGGCCGGAACTGCCCAGGATGATCCATTGGGCCGGCAATCCCGATAAGCCGATGAGATCCGACGGTTCGAGCCGGGTCGCGTCGCCGCGCGCGTCGTTCAAGAAATGGTCGCGGGAAATGACCGGCCACTGCGAGGATTGGTCGACGCTCGATCAACTCACGGCGGCCAAGTTCCGCGCCGTCGTGCTGCGCCAGCTCTGCGCATGACGGATACGACTCCCGCGACGCGGCTCCGCGAGGCCACCCGGGAGGCCCACCGCCGGGTGGAGTCCGTGCCCGCCATGCGTCGCCTGCTGTCGTCCAGCCTCGACCGCGACGGGCTGCGCGCGACGCTGGCCCGAATTCATGGTTTTCTCGATCCGCTGGAAACACGGTTGGCGCTGTATCCGGACGTGGCGGCGATCGGATTCCGCCCCCGGGCCGCCCTGCTGCGGACCGACCTGGCGGCCCTCGGGTGGGCCGCGACGGACATCGCCGACCTGCCGCGTGGCGGTCCGCCCGATTGGGTCGACCGCCCGGCCGCCGCCCTCGGCGCCGCCTACGTGCTGGAAGGCTCGCGGGCCGGCGCCCCGACGATCCACCTCAGGTTGACCGCCACCCTTGGCGCCTCCGATCCGGCGGCCGGCGGGTTGAGCTATTTCGGCGATCTCGCCGGCCTTGGCGAGGGTGGGCTGGCCGACCTGAGGCGGGCCCTGGACGCATGGTTTGCGCGGCGTCCGCCGGCCGACCTGGCGTGCGCGGTCGACTCGGCGGTTCGCACCTTCGATCGCCTCTACCAGTGGATGCTGGACAAGAACGTATGGGTTGCTTCGGAACCGTGACGGTAACGTCAACCCTTTTCGGTCGAAAGGTGCCCCGGTTTCGCCATCGGACCGCGCGCGGTGGCATGACCCGATAGGCTTGGACCCGTTTTTTTCGCCAGCCTCGTGCCGCAATGGTGTTTGCAGCCCGTCAATATTGTACTATGGTATAGTCTAGATGTGCGGCGCATGGCGCACTACCACCTTCGGTCTGCAATTCCATCTAAGGGCCGCCGGGCGTCCCGGCGGCAAGGACGAGAAATGGCAAAAAAACAACGTAAGCAACGTCTCATCGGCGGGTATCGACCGGTTGACGTGCATGTCGGAAGCCGATTGCGCAAAAGGCGCGTATTTGTCGGCATGAGTCAGGAGAAGCTCGGCGAATTGGTCGGGCTGACGTTTCAGCAAATCCAGAAGTATGAACGCGGCGCCAACCGGATCGGAGCCAGCCGTCTGTACGAGTTCGCTCGCATCCTGGACGTTCCGGTGGCCTACTTCTTCGAGGATATGAACGAGGACGTGGCCGGCGACGCCGGGCAGATTCCGGCCGGCGCGCCGATCGTTCCCGACGACGGGGCCCCGGGGGCCTTGTTCGAGCGCCTGGAAACCCTGCGCCTGGTCCATGCCTATTACCGCATTCCGGACGAGGACTCGCGCAAACGCCTTCTGGATCTGATCAAGACCCTGGCCGACGCCGGCGATCGCGGGCGCGAGGACTGACCCGACATCCGAATGAATGACCTGAATCCCCGCTCCTCGCCGCGCGCCGCCGGCATCGGCGCCATGGCCCGTGCTCCGCGCGCGACATGACCGTTGCGGGAGGATCGTTCCGTTCACGCCAATGACCGAACAAGGTCCGATCCCCCCAACGACGGGTTAACCAAAGGGCAAGCATTCCACGCCATCTTGAACGGGCGGCACGGCCGGCGCCGCGCAAGGATGAGGTGGAACATGGGTCATTATCGCTACCGGGTCAAATACATGACGGACGAGTCGGTTTCGGAGGTCGAGCGTATCCTGCGGTCACGCTGTCGCGGCGACTGGTCGCTGGAGGAGAAATCGGCCCCGGGGCGTTTCGACCGCCGCTCATTCCTGGTCAGCTTCGAACAGGAAACCGACATCGGCGCCCTGTTGAGCATGGCCTCGGGCGGATACTGAGGGCCCCGGCCCGCCGGCGAGCCGATACCGCACCACCCCCCTGGCGTCCCGTGGGTCGACCAGCTTTCCCTTGCGCAGCATTTGCAGCCTCCCGTTGCGGGCGAGGTGCAGGGCTTGTTGCTTGACGGCCCGGAAATGCCGCCGCCAATCGGCCGGTCCGTCTTCCGTGGGGTTCCGCCGGTTCTCCGCGAAGGCGCGCGCGACCTCCTCCGGAGATGCCGAGCCGTGCTCGGACAAATGGCGGAGCAGGAATTCGGCGATCGGATCGGGCGTGGTGTTTTCGGTCGACTCGGCCATCGGAGGATCCTTGACGCCGTTGCGCGATCACGCCATCACCCCGGCGTCTCCGCCAGCCACCGGACCGCGACCCGTCTCGACATATGACAGGTTGGCTGGTCATCGGTTGACGTTGCGCTCCGGGTCTCTTAAGTGTTTTTAACAGGCATCCGATTTTATTGCTTATTTAAAATTCACTGGAATGCGCTTGATCCGCGCCTTCGGAGTTCGAATGGTCTGCTCGCGCGGTGGCGGCTGGGTGATTGCCCTGTTCGCCCTGCTCGCCGTGCCGTCCGTGTCGACGGCTCATCTGCTGTCGTCCCAGGACGAGGCGTATCTGGTGCGCCTGGGGCCGATTCGCATGTGCGTCGATCCCGACTGGATGCCGTTCGAGAAGATCGGCCCGGACGGCCAGCACGTGGGCATGGTCTCCGACTACATGGAACTCATCCGCCGGCGGATTGACTGGCCGATTGTCCTGGTGCCCAGCCGGACCTGGACGGAGAGCCTGGAGCTTGCCCGGCACCGCGCCTGCGATATCGTGTCCGCGCTGAACGAAAACGCGGAACGTTCGGACTATCTGCTGTTCACGCGTCCCTACCTCGCGTCTCCCCAGGTACTGGTGGCGCGGCACGACGCACCGCCCATCGGGGGGCCGGCGTCGCTCGGCGACCGGCCGCTCGGCATTTCGCGCAACTACGCGGTCGCCCAACAGTTCGTGCAAGACCACCCGGATCTCGTCGTGGTCGAATTCGATAGCGTGAGCGAGGGGCTGCGCAAGGTCGCGCGGGGGGAAATTTTCGCCTTTTTCGGCGCGCTGTTTCTCGTCACCGACACCATCCGCCAGGAAAACTTGAACAGCCTCAGAATCGCCGCCAACACCGACTACCGCAGCGATCTGCGGATCGGCGTTCGCAAGGACGAGCCGAGGCTGCTCAGCATTCTGGATCGCGCGTTGGCGGAAATCCGCACCGACGAGCATATCGCGATCCAACGGCAATGGACGACCTCGTCGCTCGACGAGCCCCCGGATTACACGCTTGTCTGGCAACTGGGCGGCGTGGCCCTGGCGCTCATCCTCGGGGTGGTCCTTTGGAACCGCAAGCTGGCCGTGCTCAATGCCCGCCTGCAACGCGAGGCGGCACTCCGCAGCCGCACCGAGCGTCGCCTGAACAGCACCAACTCGGAACTCAACCGCTCCAATCGGGAACTGGAACAGTTCGCCTACGCGGTTTCCCACGATCTCCAGGAACCGCTTCGCATGGTGGTGAGCTACCTGGAACTGCTGGACCGCAGGGCCCGGGACGAACTGGACCCCGAGGCCCGCGAGTACCTTCATTTCGCGGTCGACGGCGGCAAGAGAATGTCGGCCCTCATCCTCGGGCTGCTGGAATACTCGCGGACCAGCACCCGCGCCGTGACGATGCAGCCGCTGACCCTGGCCGACCCCCTGGGCGAGGCGCTGTCCAATCTGGCAATGGTGATCGACGAGCGCGCGGCGCAAATTCACGTGACGCCCGACCTGCCGTCCGTGATCGGAGACGGCAATCAGCTCGCCAGGGTGTTTCAGAACATTCTCGGAAACGCGATCAAGTATGCAAGGCCGGACACGCCGCCGATCGTTCGGATCGACGCGGCCTGCGAGAACGGGGTTTGCACCTGCGCCATCGCCGATAACGGACTCGGCATCGATCCGCGGGATTTCGGGCGCATCTTCGAGATTTTCCAGCGGATCGCCCCGCCCGAGGAAACGGACGGGATCGGCATGGGGCTGGCCGTGGTCAAACGGATCATCGAACGCCACAAAGGCCGAATCTGGGTGGACTCGACCCCGGGCGAGGGCAGCGTCTTCCGATTCACGCTGCCCGAGGCCCCCTGATCCGGACGCGCTCGCCGAGGACATCCGGATCGCACATTCCGGGCGGAACCGACAAGACCCCGCGCCGATACGGCGCGGGGTCCATGCCGATCGTTCGGGACGTGGCGCGGATCAGCCGAGAATCTTGTCGACCTTGTTGCCCATGCGCACGCGGGCGATCTCCGGAATGCCGGAACCGAGCAGCGGCTTGACGTAGTCCACGAACGCCTGGGTCACGTTGTTGGCCTCGGCGTTGATGAATTCGTCGGCCATGGTCTTGGTCTTGGCGGCCACGTCGGACAGCTTGTCCAGTTCGTACTCGACCCGGTACTCGCCCACCCGGCGGATGGTCACCGTGCCGCTCGTGTCCCGGTAATGGGCGAAGTTGACCGCCTTCTGGCCGACCTCGCGGGCCTCGTGCTGGTCGACATCGGACACGCAGCCGAGGAACGAGCGCTGCATGTAGCCCAGGGTGTCGGCCCGCACGCGCTTGATGCCGGTCTTGTCCTTCACCGCGTCGGCCAGCAGGTCGCCCAGCGCGCCGGTGCCGGAAAGCTGCACGTTGCCGTGCGCGTCCTTTTCGACCTCCTTCATGAGCTGGGTGATGATCGGATTGCCGGACGCGTCGTGAATGCCCTCGGAGACCGCGATCATGCAGCGGCCGTACTTGTCGTAAACCGCCTTCACGTCGGCAATGAACCGATCCATGTCGAAGGTGCGCTCGGGCACGTAGACCAGATGCGGCCCATCGGCCTCGTTCTGGCGCAAGGCCGCCGCCGCGCCGGTCATGAAGCCGGCGTGGCGGCCCATCACGACTCCCAGGAACACCCCCGGCAGGGCCGCGTTGTCCAGGTTCAGCCCGGCGAAGGCGGAGGCCACGTAGCGGGCCGCCGACGGGAAGCCCGGGGTGTGGTCGTTGATCACCAGATCATTGTCGATGGTCTTCGGAACGTGCACGCAACGCAGGGGATAACCGCTCGCGTCGGCCTCCTCGGCGACGATGCGACAGGTGTCCGAGCTGTCGTTACCGCCGCAGTAGAAGAACGACTGGATGTCATGCGCCTTGCAAACCTTGAAGATGTTCTTGCAGTAGTCCAGGTCCGGCTTGTCGCGGGTCGAACCGAGCGCCGAGGACGGCGTGGCGGCGACCATTTCCAGGTTGAGGTCGGTTTCCTGTGTCAGGTCGACGAAGTTCTCGTCGACGATCCCGCGCACCCCGTGCAGGGCGCCGTAGACGCGCTCGACGGTCGGAATCCGCCGCGCCTCCTGGACCACGCCGACCATCGACTGGTTGATGACCGCCGTCGGGCCGCCGCCCTGGGCGACCAGTACCTTACCTTTGAGCATGTTACGTTTCTCCCCCGTGGAAGACGTGGTTCAAGTAAATTTTACGCGTTCTTTATACGCCACCCGCGCGAGCGACGTCCACTGGCACGGGCCGTCGGCGGTGGTTTCCAAGAATGAGGGTTTTTTGACAGTTCGCCCACGCGGACCTGGCATCGGCCCGCGGACGCTGGCAGACGGCCGTCCGGCTGCCTATACTCGGCCCATGCCGCCGCCCGACTCCGCGTCCCGCCCACCCGATGTTCCCGCCCTCGCGGTGGGGGTGCGCGGCGTGGCCTGGATCTCGGCCGACGGGGTGATCGACAGCCTGTCGCTCGGCGAGGCGGCGCATCGCCTGGACCGCGACGGCGGCCCGGTGCTGGTGTGCCACGCCCCGGCCGCCGGCCGCCGCCTGCGGACGGCCGGCCTGAAGGCGCTCGACCTGCTCGAACTGTTCGCCTTCGCGCGCCCCGCCACCTTCTGCCTGCCGACTCCGGGCGGTCTTGCCGCCGCCCTCGGGCTGCCCGCCCCGCGAACCCTGGCCGATCAGGCGGCGACCCTGCGCCGGGCCGCCGCGATCCTGCTCGGCGACCTGGCCCGTCCGGACGGATCGCGCGAGGCGGCGGCGGTCGCCTGGGCGATGACGCGGGGCGACTGGCCGTGGGCGCCGTTCGTTCTGGCGGCCCTCGGCCAGGATGGCGAGGCGCCCCATTCACGCAATCTCGCCGAGGGCCTGCGGGTCTGGACGCGGCGCGGCGAGTGGTCGGAGCACGCGCCGGAACCGCCGGCCGGACATTTCCCGGTCGAGCCCGTCGAGGCGCGCGCCCAACTTGTCAAGCTGCTCGGCCCACGGGCCGAGGATCGGCCGCAGCAGCAGGCATACGCGGAACGGGCGGCCGCCGCGTTCGATCCCCGGACCGCCGACGGCGAACCGGTGGCGGTGTTGGCCGAGGCCGGTACCGGGGTCGGCAAGACCCTGGGGTACATCGCCCCGGCCGCCGTCTGGGCGCGCAAGAACCACGGACCGGTATGGATTTCCACCTTCACCCGCAACCTACAGCGCCAGTTGGACGGCGAACTGAACCGCCTCTACCCCGATCCGGACCGGAAGGCCCTGAAGGCGGTGGTCCGCAAGGGCCGCGAGAACTACCTCTGTCTCCTGAACCTCGACGAGGCGGTGCAGCGGCTGTCGACCCGGCCGGCCGACGCGACCGCCCTCGGCCTCGTCGCCCGCTGGGCCGAGGCGACCCGCGACGGCGACATGGTGGGCGGCGACTTTCCCGGCTGGCTGATCGACCTGATCGGCCGGCGGCTGACCCGCGACCTCACCGACACCCGTGGCGAATGCCTGTATTCGGGATGCATCCATTACCGCAAGTGCTATGTGGAGCGCTCCATCCGGCGCGCCCGACGGGCCGAGATCGTGGTCGCCAACCACGCCCTGGTGCTGATCCAGGCGACCCTTGGCGGCGGCGACGACGCCTACCTCCCGACCCGTTACGTGTTCGACGAGGGCCATCATCTGTTCGACGCCGCCGACAAGGCCTTTTCGGCCCATCTGTCCGGCCTGGAAACGGCGGACCTGCGGCGCTGGCTGCTCGGCGCCGAGGATCGCGACCGGTCGCGGGCGCGCGGCCTCAAGAGTCGGATGCAGGATCTGGTGGATTCGCGACCCGAGTTGTCCGAGCCGCTGAACACGGTGCTGGCCGCGGCGCGCGATTTGCCCGGCCACGGCTGGACCCAGCGGATCACCGGCGGCCAGCCACGCGGACTGGCCGAGACGTTCCTGCGCCGGGTGCGCGATCAGGTCCACGCGCGCTGCCGCGACACCCACTCGCCCTACAGCCTGGAGGCCGAAACCCAACCGACCATTCCCGGCCTGATCGAGGCGGCGGTCGGCCTGGAGCGGGCGCTCCAGTTGCTGGAGGTACCGACCCGTCAGGTGATCCATCAACTGGCCCGCCTGCTCGACGACGAGGCGGCCAACCTGGACACCCAGAGCCGGCAGCGCGTCGATACCCTGACGCGGTCGCTGGAGCGCCGGGTGATCGCGCCGGCGCAAGCCTGGCGGGCGATGCTGCGGTCGCTCGGCGAGGCGACGCCCCACGAGTTCGTGGACTGGTTGTCGGTGGACCGCATCGACGGCCGCGACATCGACGTCGGCCTGCACCGCCATTGGATCGATCCGGTGCTGCCGTTCGCCCGGGTGATGAGCGAGCAGGCGCAGGGATTCCTGGTGACCTCGGCGACCCTGCGCGATGGCGCCGGCGACACCGACCGCGACTGGGCGGCCGCCGAGACCAGGACCGGAACCCGCCACCTGCTCCGCCCGGCCGATCGCTGCGCCGTCGCCTCGCCGTTCGACTATCCGCGACGGACGATGGTCCTGGTGGTCGCCGACCTGGGGCGCGACGATTTCGATCGGATCGCCGCCGCCTATCGGGAGCTCTTCCTGGCGGCGCGCGGCGGCGCGCTGGGGCTGTTCACCGCCATCTCGCGCCTGCGCGCGGTGCACGAGCGAATCGCCGAACCGCTGGACGCCGCCGGCCTGCCGCTCCATGCCCAGCACGTGGACGCGCTCGATACCGGAACCCTGATCGATATCTTCCGGGCCGAGGATCATGCCTGCCTGCTCGGCACCGACGCGGTCCGGGACGGCGTCGACGTGCCGGGCACGTCGCTGCGCCTGATCGTGTTCGACCGGGTGCCCTGGGCGCGCGCCGACATCCTGCACAAGGCGCGCCGCCAGGCGTTCGGCGGCGCCGCCTATGACGACATGCTGTGCCGCCTCAAACTGAAGCAGGCCTATGGCCGGCTGATCCGGCGGGCCGACGACAAGGGGGTCTTCGTGATGCTGGACTCCCGCCTGCCGTCGCGTCTGCGCGGCGCCTTCCCGGACGGGGTGGCGGTGCAACGGGTCGGTCTCGCCGAGGCGGTGGAAGCAGTCGGACGCTTTCTTGAACCAAAGGAGGAGGAGCCCGCCATGATGCCGCGCGATCGGGAGAATCGGACATGAGTCGATACACCCACGTCCTGGTCATCGACGACCAACGCCACCTGGCCGATCTTGCCGGCCGCGCCCTGAAAGGTAGCGGGCATATCCTGGCGTCGCGGGAGTCGGTCGAGACGGCGGTCTCCGATCCGGGACTGGGGACCATTCACGTGGTGGTGGCCAACGCGGCGAGCCTCGGCGGCGACGGCGCGCCAACCCTGAAAGCCCGCTGGCCGAACATCGGGATCGTCGCCGCCACCGCCGAACCCACCGGCACCGTCGCGGCGGCCCGCCGCGCCGGTGCCCACCGGCTGGCGCACGAACCGTTCAGTCATCGGGAATTGCAGGGCCTGATTCTCGGCCTCGTCGACCTGGGCTACGGTACCAAGGCCCGCAAGGCGCGCATCCTGGCCATCGAGGACAGCCCCACGGTCGGCGCCTTCCTGTCCGTCACCCTGCGCGGCGCGGGTCACGACGTGGAGGTGTTCCCGAGCCTGGACGAGGCGATCGAATCACCCGGCGCGCTCGGCATCGACCTGATCCTGGCCGACGTGTTCCAGCCCGGATTCGGCGGCCTGGAGCATCTGGCCCGGGTCCGCGATTGCTGGCCGGGCGTCCCGATGTTGGCCGTCTCCGGCGGCCTCGGCGAGACCCCGGGAGACGAGGACACGCTGGCCGAGGCGGCCCGTCTGGGGGCCGACATCACGGTCGCCGGGCCATTGAACGCGGAAGATTTGACGGCGCGGGTGGCGACTCTGCTGAACGACCGCCAAGCCTGATTCCCAACCGACTCGACAACGCCGCCGATCATCCTTGGAGGCGGCGAATTGCCGGGGATTACGGCTCGCGGTCGCTCGACGCGAGCTCGCCGTCCCCGTCGAGCGCCGGGGCCGACAGCGCCGGCCGCGGATCCGCCTCGACCTTCTGGGTTTCGATGTGCCGGCAGTGGCCTTCGAGAAAAGCGCCCTGCTCGATGGCCAATTCCTCGTGCTGGATATCGCCGACCATCCGCGCGGTGCGCGCCAGGGTCACCTCGCGGGCCCGGATCTGGCCGTGCACGGTACCGTGGATGCGGATCACGTCGGCCACCAGCTCGCCCCTGATCATCGCGGATTCGCCGACCAGTATCTTGTGGCTGACGACGTCGCCGTCGACGCTGCCGTCGATCTGGATCTCGCCACCGCTGCGCAGGTCGCCGGTAACGTGAAGGTCGGCCCCGATGATCGACGGGACCGGCGAGCGCCCCGAGGGGCCCGGACGGTCGGGCTTGCTACCCCTGGAAAACATACCGTCCGGCCTTGATGAACTTCATCGGATTCAAAGGCTTGTCCTGGAACCTGATTTCATAGTGCAGATGGGTTCCGGTGCTGCGGCCGGTCGATCCCATCAGGCCGATCTTCTGCCGATGATCGACTTTTTCACCCTTCTTGACGAGAACCTTATGCAGATGCCCATAAAAAGTTTCCAGACCCGCCCCGTGATCAATGACGACCAGCCGTCCGTAGCGGCTCTTGCGGCCGGCGAACACAACCACCCCGGGCGCCGAGGCATAAATCGGCGACTTCTTGGGGCCGCCGAAGTCAAGCCCGTAATGCATCGCCCATTTCTTGTTGAACGGATCGCGGCGCTTGCCGAACCCGCTGGTCAGGTAACCGTTGGTCACCGGCTTCGTGATCGGCAGCCTCGGAAGGATTTCGCGCATGCCCTCCCAACGGTCGATGTAGCGGTCCAGGGACACGAGGCGCTCGTGCAGGGACGCCGGCGCATCGGTCTCGGAGTCGGGATCGCTCGCCGCCACGAACGGCCCCCCTTGCGCGGTCGGATGGTTGGCGGCAGTCAACAGTTCATCGACCGACAGGCCGGTCATGCCGATCAGCCGCTCCACATCGGCGACGTTGTCGCGCGCGTGCTCCGTCAGACGCAGCACCGCCTGCTGCTCGTTGTGGTGCAGCGCCTCCAAGCTGGATTCCAACTCCGCGATACGGGATTCGAGGCGTTGTTTGTCGCTCACCGCCCGGTTGCGCGCGGCCAGCGCCGCGTGGAGGTCGTTTTCCGTCGCGTCGAGGTTGTCCTTGAGGCTGAAGTTATGCGACGTGAGGTCGCTCATCCGCTGCTCGACCTCGCGCAGGTTCGCCTTGAGCCTCTCGCGAACGGCCAGCACCTGCTCCCGATCCAGTTCCACGTCCTGGAGCTGCGTCTCGACCGATTTCAGGCTCTGCTGCAAGGTGGCGTTCTGCTCCAGCAAGCCCAGCATCACCGAGTGGTTTTCCTCGAGGTCGCGGGCGATGCCGGAAAACTTGTTCTGATAAATGGAAATCTCGTTCAACAGGCTGCGATAGGCCCGTTGCGTGTCGCGGATATCCCGATCCTTGGCGTCCAACGTCCGCTGATGCGCGATCACGCTGACCGACGAATAGGCGGTCCACCCCAGCCCCGCCGCCAGCGCCAGGGCCATCGCCACCTGCGGCCAGCGGGTCAGCCGCAGGCAGCGGATTCTGCCTCCGGTCCGCAGCATGATTTGGCGCTCGGGAAAAAGCCTGCGAACCGTTCTCGCCCATCGCCCCGCGCGGCCGGCCGGACCCCTCATGTCGCCTCATCCCCCAATGTCTGTCCCCAAGACCCCGGATTGCCCGGCGAGCCGAGCCGCCCCGCGACGGCAGGCTCTGCTGCGGCCTTTCCCGCCAGCGGCAAGGTCCCTGGAACCTATCGGTTACACCTTGCGCTGGCAAGGCCTTTCCGCCGATCGGCGCTTGGCCGGAGGACGCCGGCTGGACTAGACTTCGGGCTCCCGATCCGCCGCGCCGCCGAGTCCCGCCGCATGACGCCGCCCGCCCTTTCGACGCTGCTCGCCACCTGGTTCGGCGCCGGGCTGTTGCCCCGGGCGCCCGGCACCTGGGGATCGGCCGCCGCCCTGCCGTTCGCCTGGGGGCTGCATGCCCTCGGCGGCGCGGCGTTGCTTGGTCTCGCCACCGTCGCCGTGTTCGTGGTCGGCGTCTGGGCGGCGCGGTGCTACGCGGCGCGCGACGGCCACAGCGACCCGGGACCGGTGGTCATCGACGAGGTGGCCGGGCAGTGGGCCACCCTGCTGCCGGTGGCTCCCGACCCGCTCCTCTACGCGGCCGGATTTGTCCTCTTCCGGATCGCCGACATCGCCAAGCCGTGGCCCGCCTCGTGGGCCGACCGGCACGTCAAGGGAGGACTCGGCATCATGCTGGACGACATCCTGGCCGCATCCTATGCCGCCGCCGCCCTTTTCGGTCTGGCCTACCTTCTGGAGATCGCGCCATGAGTTCCCGAGCCGCCCGCCAACTGGCCGCCCAGATCCTCGACGCCTGTCGCGACCGGAGCCTGACCGTCACGGTCGCCGAATCCTGCACCGGCGGCCTGATCGCGGGCGCCCTGACCTCGGTCGCCGGATCGTCCGAGGTGTTCGAACGCGGCTTCGTCACCTATACCAACCGGGCGAAGACCGAGCTTCTCGGAATTCCGCGAACGCTGCTGGACCGCGCCGGCGCGGTCAGCGAGGAGGTGGCGCGGGCGATGGCCGAGGGCGCCTTGGCCGCCGCCCCGGTGGATCTCGCCCTGGCGGTGACCGGAATCGCCGGTCCGGGCGGCGGAACCGCTCTGAAACCGGTCGGCCTTGTACACATGGCCTGCGCCCGCCGCGACGCCGGGACGGTGCACGAATCCGATCGCTTCGGGGGCGATCGCGACGCCGTTCGCGCGGCCACCGTGGTGACCGCCCTCCGGCTCCTGCTGGACCGGGTAGGGGAGGAAAAGGATTATTCGTAGAGCGCCCTGGCCCGCTTCTCGAACGACGTCACCATCAAATGCGTGGCCTCGTTGAACACCAAGCCGATGGTCTTTTGCAGGAGCTTCGAACGGAACTCGAAATCCACATAGAAATCGATCATGGTTCCGTCCGGGTGAGGCTCGAAAATCCAGTGATTATTCAAATACTTGAACGGACCGTCGCTGTACTCGACGTCGATTCGCCGACCATCGCGGTTCATCGTCACCTTGGACGTGAAGCGCTCGCGGAACATCTTGAAGCCGATCACCAGATCGGCCCACATTACGTCGCCCTGGCGCCGACGCACCCGGGCACCGACGCACCACGGCAGGAACTCCGGGTAGCGCGGCACGTCGGCAACCAGATCGAACATGTCCCCGGGCTGGAAACGGAGCAAACGTTTTTCGGCGTGGGTGGGCATGGCCGGCAAATAAACATTATGTTCACGAAAATCAATGATGAAAGACCCCATATCCGGCCTAATGATCCGGGTTTCGGATAATGGGATCTCCGGATGATCCGTCCGGAAGCCGCGCCGTCCGTCGAGCCCGCGCCGAAACGCCATGGTCGCGTCAGGGTTCGGGGCTCCAGGCGGTATCGTCGACCGGAACCCCTGGGCGCGTGACATAGGCGCGGACCCGGCACCGCGTGCCGTCGTCCAGGGTCGCGTCGATATCCGCGAGCCGGTATTCCGGGCCCTCGTAGCGCCCGAGACGGGCCAGATCGGTCGCCGTCAATCCGGTGATCAGCCGCCCGGCGACCGATTGCCCGACGGCTCGGCGCAGGGTCGGATAGGACCGCCCCTTGACCCGCAGGCGACACCACCCCTCGGCGGTGGCCGGCCGCCCCCCCAGGCGCCCCGGATCACGGCCGATCACGCGTCCCAGGACCGCCGGGTCGAGCAGGGTCCCATAAACGAACAGGCGCGGCATCGGCTCAGTCCAGCCGCTCGACCAGCCGAGCGCCGCGCGCGGCCATCATATAGAGCCCCATGTGGTGGGATTCGGCCTGCGGATGGGCCGCCGTCTCCGGAAGCCCGAGCGACAGCGCGACCTCCCTTGGCAGGTCGTAGGTGGCGCAGCCGGGCTCGTAAACCACGATGTCGGCCAGCCGTCCGGCCAGCCCGTGGTTGCGGGCCGACAACAGGGTGAGCACGAAATCCATCACGCAGATGTCGGTGCAGATCCCGACCACCAGCACCGCCTCCAGATCGTTGGCGACAATCCAGTCGGTGATCCGGTTGCGGCCGGTCGCCGGGTCGATGGCGCCCACGAAGCCATTGATGCAATCCTTGCGGATCAGGGTCGCGCCAGGGCAGGTTTCCAGCCATTTGAGATCGTCCACCAGATCGTCGGCTCCGGTCCCGGCGATGCAGTGCGGCGGATAGGGCGGCTCCGGCCTGTCCGGGTCATGACTGTCCAGAAAGGCGGCGATCGGCCATCCCCTGTCATCGAACATGCGCGCCAAACGATCGGTCTCGGCAACCATGCGATCGACCTGCGGATTGGGAGTCCGCGGGGCGAGCGGGCCGCAGCCCACCTTGGCGAAGCCGTCGACCTCGTCGACCACCACCAATCCGCTACGCGCGGCGGCCGGATCGAACGCGCCGAGGGCCACCGGCATCGCGCTTTTCAGGGCGTCGAGCATGCGATCAATCCAGGTCGGCGGGCGGGGTCAGGCCCACGTCCGCCAGATGCCGCGCCAATTGCGCCTTGAGGGCCGCGAGATCCTCCGCCGTGGCCGCCTCGGCGCGGGCGATGATCGCGGCCTGGGTGTTGGAGGCGCGCAGCAGCCACCAGCCCTCCCGCGACCGGACCCGCACGCCGTCGATGTCGATGACCTCCACGTCGGTCCGCCCCTCCAGCGCCGCCTTGACCGCCGCGATGGCCGGGAACTTGCGCTCCTCCGGGCAGTCGACGCGGACTTCCGGGGTATTGACCATCTGTGGCAGGGCGTCGCGCAGATCGGCCAGCGAGCCCTCGGCCGCCGCCACCACGTTGAGCAGACGCACCGCCGCGTAGAGGGCGTCGTCGTAGCCGTAATAGCCGTCCGCGAAAAAGATATGGCCGCTCATCTCTCCGGCCAGCGGAGCGCCGGTCTCGGCCATCCGGGTCTTGATCAGCGAATGCCCGGTCGGCCCCATCTCCGGCTTGCCGCCGAGGCGCGCCACCTCGTCGAAGAAGATCTGGCTGGCCTTGACCTCGGTGATGATCGTTTCGCCGGGCCGCCGGGCCAGGATCTCGCCGGCCAGCAGGATCAGGATCTGATCGCCCCACAGCACCCGCCCGGCCCCGTCGACCACCCCGATGCGGTCGCCGTCGCCGTCGAAACCGATCCCGAGGTCGCAGTCCTCCTCCGCCACCACCTGCCGGAGCTGCGCCAGATTGGCCTCCACCGTCGGGTCGGCATGGTGGTTCGGGAAGGTGCCGTCCACCTCGGCGTTGATCACCACGTGATGGCCGGGCAGGCCCTTGACCAGCTTTCCGGTGGCCGGACCGGCGGCGCCGTTGGCCGGATCCCAGGCCACCCGCAGATCACGCCCGGGCCTGACGTCGGCCAGCAGACGGGCAACGTATTGATCCTCCATCGGCCGGTCGACCACTTGCCCGCCGCCGCGCTCGAAATCGCCGGCCGCCGCGATTCGGCCCAGTTCGGCGATGTCGTCGCCGAAGAACGACCGCCCCTGGAAAACCATCTTGACGCCATTGGTGTCCGGCGGGTTGTGCGATCCGGTGACCTGAAGCCCGCCATCGGCCTCCAGGGCCTTGGCGGCGAAATAGAGGGCCGGAGTGGGGCCAAGGCCGCAGCGCCAAATCTTCAGCCCGCAGTCCGACAGGCCGTCGACCAGGGCCGCTTCGAGGCGCGGCGAATGGGTCCGCCCATCGTAACCCACCGCCACCGTCCGCCCGCCGGCCCGCACCAGCATGGAGCCGTAGGCACGGCCGATGGCGCGATAGGAGTCCTCGGTGAGGGTGTCGTCGACAATGCCCCGGATGTCGTAGCGGCGCAGGATCGTGGGGTCGAGGGAGAAAGCGGTCATGGCGCTCGCCGATCAGGTGATGACGGTGGGGTCCGCGCGCCCGGTGCGGGCCTCGATCTCGGCCAGGCCACGGGCGATTCCGATCAGGTCGGCCAGGGCCTCCTGGGTCTCGATGCCGTGCCGGGCCGGATTGGGCTCGAAGCGCTCGATGTAGACGCGCAGGGTGGCCCCCTCGGTGCCGGTGCCGGACAGCCGATAGACGATCCGCGAGCCGTCCTCGAACATCACCCGCACCCCCTGGCCCACGCTTTCCGAGCCGTCCACCGGATCGGTGTAGGCGAAGTCGTCGCCGGTCGCCACCTTGTAGCCCTCCAGGCTCATCCCCTCCAGGCCCGGCACGGTGGCCCGCAGATGGTCCATCAGGTCCTCGGCCGCCCCGGTGTCCAGGCCCTCGTAGTCGTGGCGCGAGTAGTAGTTGCGGCCGAATCGCTTCCAGTGAGCGCGCACGATGTCGGCCACCGATTGCCCGGGACGCGCGGCAAGCACGTTGAGCCAGGCCAGCACCGCCCAAAGGCCGTCCTTTTCGCGCACATGGTCGGACGAGGTGCCGAAGCTCTCCTCGCCGCAGAAGGTGGCCCTGCCGGCATCCATCAGGTTGCCGAAGAACTTCCAGCCGGTCGGAGTCTCGAAGCAGGGCAGGCCCATGTCCTTCGCCACGCGGTCGACGGCGCCGCTGGTCGGCATGGAGCGCGCCACCCCGGCCAGACCGTCGCGATAGCCGGGGATCAGGGTCGCATTGGCGGCCAGCACCGCCAGGCTGTCCGATGGCGTGACGAAGAAGCGGTCGCCGAGGATCATGTTGCGGTCGCCGTCGCCGTCCGAGGCGGCGCCGAGCGCCGGCGCGCCATCGGAATACATGATCTCGACCAGCTCGTGGGCATGCTTCAGGTTGGGGTCGGGATGCCCGCCCCCGAAATCCTCCAGCGGCACCCCGTTGATCACGCTGCCGGCCGGCGCGCCCAGCCGATCCTCGAGGATCGCCCTGGCATAGGGTCCGGTGATCGCGTGCATGGCGTCGAAACACACCCGCACGCCGGACTGGACAAGTTTCTCCAGGGCCGCGAAATCGAACAGCTCGGCCATCAGGTCGACATAGTCGCTCACCGGATCGATGATCTCGACCACCATGTCGCCGAGCCGACTCTCGCCAAGCGTGTCCAGGTCGACATCGGGAACGTCCAGGGTCCGATAGCGGTCGATGCCGAGGGTTCTCTGGTAGGCCGCCTCGGTATATTTCTCGGGCGCCGGACCACCGTTGGTGATGTTGTACTTGATGCCGAAATCGCCGTCCGGGCCGCCCGGATTGTGGGATGCCGACAGGATGAAGCCGCCGAACGCGCGGTGCTTGCGGATCACGCAGGAGGCGGCGGGCGTCGACAGCAGCGCGCCTTGTCCGACCAGCACCCGCCCAACGCCATTGGCGGCCGCCATCTTGAGGATCGTCTGCGCCGCCTGTCGGTTGTAGTGGCGGCCATCGCCGCCCAGCACCAGGGTGGTGCCCCGATATCCCTCCAGGGTGTCGAACCAGGCCTGGACGAAGTCCTCCAGATAATGCGGCTGCCGAAACACATCGACTTTCTTGCGCAATCCGGAGGTTCCCGGCTTCTGCCCCTCGAACGGCCGCGTGGTGATCTCGCTGACGTTCATCGATCCGCCTCCTCCCTGCGGCCGCCGATCAGCGGCCAATGCTATAATACACGAAGCCGGCCTTTTCGGCGTCGGCGGGTTTGTAGACGTTGCGCAGGTCGACCATGATCGGCGACGTCATCAAGGACTTCGCGCGATCCAGATCGAGCGCCCGGAACTGGTTCCATTCGGTGACGATGGCCAGCACGTCGGCGTTCTCCATCACCTCGTAGGCGCCGTCGCACCAGACGATCTGCGGCTGGTTCAGAAGCTTCCGCGCCTCGTCCATGCCTTCGGGGTCGTAAACCCGGACCGTCGCGCCGCCGCCCAGCAGGGCCGGCACGATGTCGAGGCTCGGCGCCTCGCGCATGTCGTCGGTATTGGGCTTGAAGGTCAGCCCCAGGATACCCACCGTCTTGCCGGCCACCGAACCGTCGCAGGCGGCGATGACCTTGTCGGCCATCCGCCGCTTGCGGGTGTCGTTGATGTCGACCACCGTCTCAACGATGCGCAGCGGCGAGGCGTAGTCGCGCGCCGTGTGGACCAGGGCCCGGGTATCCTTGGGAAAGCAGGAGCCGCCGTAGCCCGGCCCGGCGTGCAGGAACTTCTTGCCGATGCGGCCGTCGAGGCCGATGCCGCGCGCCACGTCCTGCACGTTGGCGCCCACCTTCTCGCACAGATCCGCCACTTCGTTGATGAAGGTGATCTTGGTGGCCAGGAAGGTGTTGGCGGCGTACTTGATCAACTCCGAGGTGCGCCGCCCGGTGAACACCAGCGGTGTCTCGATCAGGAACAGCGGCCGATAGAGCTGACGCATCACCTCCCGCGCCCGCTCGCTCTCGGTTCCGATCACCACCCGGTCGGGGCGCATGAAGTCCTCGATCGCCGATCCCTCGCGCAGGAACTCCGGGTTGGACACGACATCGAATTCGGCGTCCGAGCGCGCCTCGCGGATGATGCGCTCCACCTCGTCGCCGGTCCCCACCGGAACGGTGGACTTGTTGACCACCACCGTGTAGTCGGCCATGCAGTCGGCGATCTCGCGCGCCGCGCCGTAGACATAGGACAGATCGGCATGGCCGTCGCCGCGCCGGCTTGGGGTCCCCACCGCGATGAACACCGCGTCGGCGTCCCTGACGCCGTCGGCCAGATCGAGGGTGAACGACAGCCGCCCGGCCTTCACGTTGCGCGCCACCAGATCATCGAGGCCCGGCTCGTAAATGGGAATCTCGCCGCCCTTGAGGCGTTCGATCTTGCTCGGGTCCTTGTCGACACAGACCACGTCATGGCCGAATTCGGAAAAACAGGCGCCGGATACGAGACCCACGTATCCCGTCCCAATCATGGAAACGCGCATGGCTTAATGTGTCCTCATGGTTTGGAGTACGGTGGCCGCGTCCGGTCGGCGGGTCGGCTAGTCGTCGCAGTATTCCCGAATCGCGGACTTCACTTTTTCCCGAAGGTCGTCGCGCGCCAGCGCGAAGGCGACGTTGGCCTGCACGAACCCCTCCTTGCTGCCGCAGTCGTAACGACGGCCGGTGAACCGGATGCCGCGGAAAAAGATTCGGCTCAGGGTCCGCGCCATCGCGTCGGTCAACTGGATCTCGCCGCCCGCCCCCTTGCGGACATTGGACAGTTCCGCCATCACGTCGGGTTGCAGGATGTAACGGCCGATGATCGCCAGATTGGACGGCGCGGAGTCCGGATCGGGTTTCTCGATCAGGCCGTTGGCGCGGGCGATCCGGCCGTCGTCCTCGACCACGTCGAGGATGCCGTAGCGGTCCACGCTCTCGTGCGGCACCTCCTCGACCGCCACCAGGTTGCCGCCGAGATCCCGATGCGCCTCGATCATCTGGGACAGACAGCCCGGCTCGGCCAGGATCATGTCGTCGGCGAGCAGAACCGCGAACGGCTCGTCGCCGATCAGGTTGCGGGCACACCATACCGCGTGGCCAAGACCCGTCGGCTCCTGCTGACGCACCACGGTGACCTGCCCCGGCTCCGGCAGCCAGTCGGTGATCGATTTGTAGGCGTCCGTCTTGCCGCGTTCGAGGAGGACCTGTTCCAATTCGTAGGAATGATCGAAATGATCCGACATCGAACTCTTGCCGCGGCTCGAAACCAGGATGATCTGTTCGATTCCCGCCTGCATGGCTTCCTCGACCGCGTACTGAATCAGCGGTTTGTCGACCACCGTCAGCATTTCCTTCGGCATCGCCTTGGTGGCCGGCAGAAACCGCGTTCCGAGGCCGCCGACCGGCAAGATCGCCTTGCGCACGGGTTTCATCATTTTAGTCAATCCCCCTGAACTGAAAAACCTCGGCCGGCGGCGCCTCGCAGCCTAGTGTGGTGGATTCGAAGTTCGCGACATTATTCGGGGCAAACTCCATGGCGAACCTCGAATCCAAAACCACACTAGAATCAGATTATGACCTAGTGTCCTGATCGAATCCGAAGTTCGAAAATGCCTGCCAAACAATGCTCCGAACTTCGGATTCGGGACACTAGCGGTCGTTTTTGCCATACCCCCGTGCGCCCCGCAACCTGTCGTCCCGGATTTCACCGATCGGACGCCGCCCGAGCCGCCGCCGCTCATCGCGCCTTCAGCAGCACGTCCTTGGCCTGGTTGATCTTGGCGGCCAGGAAGTCGGAGCCGCCATGGTCGGGATGCACGGCGGCGATCAGGCGGTGATGGGCCGCGCGGACGGCCTCCCGATCGGCATCCGGCGCCACGCCGAGCACCCGCGCCGCCTCCTCCACGCTCATCGCGCCGTCGGTCGCGGATCCGGCCGCCGAGGCATGCCCTTCGGCCGCCGCGTGCCAGGAGTCGCCGAACCTGCGATCCAGGTAGGTTTCGAGCACGCGCGCCGAATCGGGATCCTCGACGCGGCACCACGCGAACAGATCCAGGGTTTCTTCGAGGCTCATGCCGTCCAGATCGCGGCCGGCGAACGGGCCGTGCCTGACCCGTCCGGCCATCGTCCCGCTGGCGTGATCCAGGGTCATGTGGAGGGTTCGGGTGTCGAGTTCGGATCGTTGCCCCGGAGCGGCGCCGGAGCCGCCGCCCGCCGCGTCGGCCATCCGCCGGTAGACCTTGGCCCGGTTCCAGGCGGCGCGTCCGCGCAGCAGCAAGGGCAGCGCGAGCGGCAACGCCATCAAAATCCAGCCGAGGCGGCCGGAGGCGGCCAGCAGCACGATCAGGAGGACCCCCAGGATGCCGGCGCTCCACGCCAGGGCACGCACCAGCTTCGCCGGATCGGCGTTGACGAAGGCGCGGCCGGCGAGCGCCAGCACGGCCAGGAGCGCCCCTCCCAGGGCCAGCCAGCCCATGGTTCAGCCCCCGCCGCCGAGGACGTGGGTCAGACGTTGCACGGAGCCGCCCCGCCGCGCGGCCAGGGCGCGCAGGGCGCGGCGCCCACCCGCCGCGTAGACGGCGACGGCGCCGAGCAGGTCGCGCAACACCTGCGGGCTTTCGGCATCGAAGGCCAGGCAGGCGCCGTGGGTCAATCTGGCGATCTGATCGAATCCGAACCCCGCCACCGGATCGCCGCCCTCGTGGAACAGAAACACCGGAACTCCCAGCAGACCCAATTCCCCGGCCAGAGATCCCAGTCGATCGACGTCCTCCTCCAGACTATCGCCGACCAGAACCACGGCATCCACCGGGCCGTCGCGCGCCTCGTTGATGGCATGCTGCAAGACCTTGCCGATCTGCGTCTGGCCGGCCAGGCAGTTCACGCCGGTCATCATGCGGGCGAGGCGCGCCGGATCGGTCATCCAGCGGCTGCTCCGGAACTCGCCGAATCCGCGATAGAACACCAGTTGGATTTCCAGCCCGCCCAGATGATCGGCGGCCTGGAACATTTCGCCCTGGATGTGGATCGCCCGATCCCAGGTCGGCTGGCGGCTGGCCGTGGCGTCCATGGCGAACATCAGACGCCCGCGCCGCCCGTCGCGGCCCGGCGCCGGCGCTCCCAGTTCGGAGGCGCGGCGCAGGAAGGCGTCGACGTCGCGCCGGGACGCGCTCTTGTCCGGCAGATCGGTGGCCATGGCGCTGGCGGTTATCCCGTCTCGTCCAGGGTTGTTTTCTCCAATCAGAATGTAGGTGGCGAACCGGCGAAAATCGAGCCCTCGCGGCGGATCGCCGTCAGGCCCCTTGCAGGTTCAGCGCCTCGATCACGCCGCGCACCTCCTGGCGCGCCGCCACGTGCGACAGGTTCAGCGGGTTGCCACCGCCGGCCGCCCGCAGGTCGAGCAGGGTCAGCCCCTTGGGAAACAACTCGCGAAAGATCACCCGTTCGCCGAATCCGGGAACCTGACGGAATCCCAGCCGCCGCTCCAGGGAATCGAGAATGTTGCCGACGTCGCGCTTGTTGCGGGCGTCCAGATGGCTGAGCCGGTTCCTGACCACGATCCAGTCGATCGGCTTGCCGCCGGCCAGGGCCCGCCGCTTGCGCTGTTCCCAGACCATCTCCGCGTAGTGGCTAAGCCCCAGGACACGGCTCGCGTCGGGCGACACCCGGGCCAGAACGTCCAGGTCGATAAAGCTGTCGTTCATCGGCGTGACCAGGATATCGGCCGCCACGTGGGCGCGCCGCGACAGGTCGGTGTCATTGCCCGGGCAGTCGATCACCAGGATATCGTAATCGGCCAGCAGGGCTGGCAGGCGGGTCTCCAGGTCGTCCAGCGACTCCAGGCGGTGGTGGATCGGCACCGCCAGCTTGAGGCCGTTGGCCTCGACGAAGGCAACCCGGTTTTCGAGGTACCGGCTCAAGGTCCCCTGGCGCACGTCGGCATCCAGGGTGGCCACCCGCAGTCCTCGCTGCAACAGCGACACCACCAAATGGATGGTCAGGGTGGATTTGCCGCTGCCGCCCTTTTCGTTGCCGAGCACGACGACCCGGGCCATCACGCGGGCTCCATCCACACGGCGGTGTCGTGGAAAGCCGCGCCGCCGGCCGGCGCCACCGGATCGGCGCCGGTCAGGGTGTTGATGCCCCGGCCCCCGGCGAAAGCGGTATTGGGCCAGATGCTTTCCACCACCACCACGCCCCGATGCAGGCCGTCGAACGCCCGCAGGTGAGCCACCACGTCGCCGCGTTCGTTGCCGAGCCGCACCGCGTCGCCCTCGGCGAGACCGAGCGACGCCGCGTCTTCCGGGTGCACCAGAACGGCGGGCCGCTGTTTCTCGGCCTTGCGGCTGGTCGGGGTCTCGGTGAACGAGGTGTTGAGGAAATTCCGGGCCGGCGCGGTGACCAGCCGAAACGGGGCGGCGGGCGAAGGCTCCTCGATGGACGGCACGTGATCGGGCAACACCGGCAACCCGGCATGGTCGGGGCCCACCTCGGCCCAATCGGGGGCAAACCGGAAGCGGCCGTCCGGATGCGCGAAACCGTCCAGGAAATGCGCCGTCTCGAAGGGCACCTGACAATCCACCCACTGGCCGTCGGCCAGCCGCGCGGGATCGACGTCGAGGCCCGAGGCGCGCAGGGTGGCGGCGACCATCTCGTGGGCGCTCGTGTCGAGCGATCGATGCGCCGCCCCCAGCCGCTTCGCGAGATCGTTGATCACGTCGTGATTGCAGCGGCTCTCGCCGAGCGGCGGAATGACCGGCCGGGTCGCTTGCAGGAACGTGTGGCCGTAGGACGTGAACAGATCGTCGTTCTCAAGAAACGTGGTCGCCGGCAGCACCAGGTCGGCCAAGCGGGCGGTGTCGGTCATGAACTGTTCGTGCACGCACAGAAACAGGTCGTCGCGCGCCAAGCCGGCCCGCACCCGCTCGGAATTCGGCGCAACGGCGGCCGGATTGCAGTTCTGGATCAGCATGGCGGTCACCGGCGGTCCGCCGCACAGCGCCTCGCGATCGCCGGCCAACACGTCGCCAATGCGCGACATGTCCAGCGTCCGGGCACCGTCGGGCGGCGCGTCGCCGGCCTCGACCGGCGAGGTATCAAGATCGAACACGTCGCCGCTCATGCACAGGGCACCGCCGCCGCGCTCGGTCCAAGCGCCGGTGAGGGCCGGCAGGCAACTCGCCGCATGCATGTTCACGGCGCCGTTGCGATGACGGGTGAACCCCATGCCAAGCCGCAGGAAGCTGCGCCGGATTGTGCCGTAGAGGCGCGCGAAGGCAACGATGTCGGTTTCCGCGATGCCGGTGATATCGGATGCCCAGGCCGGAGTGCGCGTCCTCAGATGGGCTTCCAGGCGCTCGCCGCCGGAGGTGTAACGGTCCATGTAGGCGCGGTCGACCATCCCCTCGGCGAACAGGACATGCATCACCGCGCAGGCCAGGGCGCCATCGGTGCCGGGGCGCGGCATCAGGTGGAGATCCGCCAGAGCCGCCGTGCGGGTGCGGTAGGTGTCCACCACGACGATCCTGGCGCCGCGCTCGTTGCGCGCCCGGCGGGCCAGTTCCATGACGTGAATCTGGGTCGCCACCGCGTTGGTGCCCCAGATGACGACGAGATCGGACTCCGCGATCTCGCGCGCATCGGCACCCCGCAGGGCGCCGGTCCCGGCCTTGAACCCGGCCTTGGCGACCGACGAACAGATGGTGCGCGCCATCCTCGAATAGCCCATCAGGCGGCGCAGGCGCAGGATGCTCTTCTGCTGCACCTGCCCCATGTTGCCCGAATAGTAATAGGGCCACACCGTCTCCGGGCCGTGGGTCCGCGACGCGTCCCGAAACCTGTCCGCCGCCAGATCGAGCGCCGCGTCCCAGGCAATCGGCTCGAACGCCCCGGCGCCCTTCGGCCCGACCCGTCGCAGCGGCACGGTCAAGCGATCCGGATGATGGACCCGTTCCCGATAGCGCTGCACCTTGGCGCAGATCACGCCGTCGGTATAGGGATGCGCCGCCGCCCCGCGCACCCGGCCGATCTCGGCCGGACCCAGGCGCTCCACCTCGAGCGCGCAGGCGCTCGGGCAGTCGTGCGGACAGACGGAGGCAACGAAATCGTCGGGCATGGGTCGTCCCCTCGCGGATTCGGGGCCGGACGTTAGCACAAATCCGATGACGGCCGCAGGGGCATTGCGCGCCGGCCGCGTTTCAGCGCGCGATCAGGCGCATGGAGGGAG
This sequence comes from Magnetospira sp., assembly GCA_028282245.1. Lineage (GTDB taxonomy): Bacteria > Pseudomonadota > Alphaproteobacteria > Rhodospirillales > Magnetospiraceae > JANQGL01. The sequence continues at coordinate 3,258 of JANQIL010000102.1, read as the reverse complement.
TACGCGGCGGGCATCGCCGACGCGGCCCTCACGTTTCCTCACGGTTTCTTGACCGGTCGGCGCCGCCTCCGCACAATGCGCCCCTAGTGTGGTGGATTCGAAGTTCGCGACATTATTCGGGGCAAACTCCACGGCGAACTTCGAATCCAAAACCACACTAGAATCAGATTACTACCTAGTGTCCTGATCGAATCCAAAGTTCGAAAACGCCTGCCAAATAATGCTCCGAACTTCGGATTCGGGACACTAGCGCGCCGCCAAGGGATATGCCACGCGATGACGGAACGATTGGACTGCGCGGTCATCGGCGCCGGGGCGGTCGGCCTCGCCATCGCCCGCGAACTGGCCCTCCGGGGGCGCGAGGTGGTGGTGCTCGAAGCGACCGACGCCGTCGGCACCGAGACCAGCTCCCGGAACAGCGAGGTCATCCACGCCGGCATCTATTACCCGCCCGGCAGCCTCAAGGGGCGCCTCTGCGTCAAGGGCAAGGAACTGCTCTACGACTATCTTCAAACCCACGCCGTCACGACGCGGCGCTGCGGCAAGCTGGTCGTGGCGACCAGGGAGTCCGAAAAGCCGATGCTGCGCGAGGTCGCCGCCATGGCGGCCGCCAACGGCTGCCACGACCTGGAGATAATCGATGCCGGACTGGCGCGGGAGATGGAACCGGCCCTGTTCTGCGTCCAGGCCATTTGGTCCCCGAGCACCGGGATTTTCGATTCCCACGGCTACATGCTGGCCCTGCGCGGCGACCTGGAGGCGGCGGGCGGCATGATCGCCTTCATGAGCCCGGTGGCCGGCGGCCGAAGAACGGACCGGGGACTCCTGCTCCGGACCAAGGGCCGCGACGCCACCGAGGTGCTGTGCGGCGCGGTGATCAACAGCGCCGGGTTGGGCGCGCAATCGGTGGCGTCGGCCATCGACGGCATGGCGACGGCCGCGTTGCCCCCACGCTACCTGTGCAAGGGCAGTTACTTCCAGTTGTCCGGCAAGCCGCCGTTCGAGCGCCTGATCTATCCCGTTCCGGGTCCGGCGTCGCTCGGCTGCCACTACACCCGCGACCTGGGCGGCCAGGGCCGGTTCGGCCCGGACGCCGAATGGGTCGACGACATCGACTATCGGGTCGATCCTCGGCGCGCCGAATCGTTCTACGCGGCGATTCGCGAATATTGGCCGGACCTGCCGGACGACACCCTGCACCCGGCCTATTGCGGCATCCGGCCGAAAATCCAGGCGCCGCACGAACCGGCACGCGACTTCATGATCCAGGGACCCGGTGACCACGGGGTCGACGGACTGATCAACCTGTTCGGCATCGAATCCCCGGGCCTGACCGCGTCCCTGGCCATCGCCGAGCACGTGGCGGACCTTGTTGCGGCGACCGGAACGGCTTGAGACAATGCCGTCCATGCGACTCGCGCTTCACGCACTGGTCATCCTCGGAGTCCTGGCCACGGCGCCGTGCGCGCCCGCCCAGCAGGCCGAGGACGAAGTCGAGGGCCAGGTTCGCGCCCAGGGCCGCCCGATCGAGCAACCGGGCGCCGCGCCGGTGCCGATGGCCATCGGAATCGACGACCCGCGCGAGGCGATGCGGCAGTTCGTGCAGGACATCAGTCGCTTCGCGCGCCGCTACGACAAGAATTTCCTGCTCGTCGCCCAAAACCCCCTGGGCCTGATCGTCAAGGCCGACGTCGAGGACCTCAATGCCGTGCATCCGGCGCGGGCCTTCATCCAGGCGATCGACGGGATCCTTCAGGAAGGCGTGTGGTACGGCATCCCCGAGATCGGCGAGCCGACCACCAAGGCGCGGCGCGAAAAAGCCCTGGAGCGCCTGGACACGGCCCACCGAACGGCGGCGCTGCCGATCATGATCCTCGACTACGTCAAGGACAACCGGCAACTGAACGAGGTGTTCCGGGAGGCCACCAAGCGCGGCTTCATGGCCTATCCGTCGCGCGCCAAGGGGCTGGCCATGAACGACCTGCCCCGGGTGCCGCGCCGTCCATACCGCGAAACCGCGCTGTCGGTGCTGTCGCTGACCGACGCGCGCAATTTCGTGATGATCCGCGATTCCTCGCGATTCGGCCGCCAGGACGAGTTCGCCCTCGCCATGCACGGCACCAACCACGACGCCGTGGTGGTCGACGTGTTCCATGGATCGACGCCGCTCACCAAGCAAGCCGTCGAGACCTTGAAGTACAAGAAGAACGGTGCCCGTCGGCTGGTCCTCGCCCACCTCAACCTCGGCGCCGCGGAAAGCTACCGCTACTACTGGAACCCGGACTGGAAGGAAGGATCGCCGGCCTGGATCCGGGAACCGATCCCGGGTAATCCGGACGCCTATCGGGTCGACTACTGGTCTCCGGAATGGCAGTCGATCATGTCCGGCAACACGGACTCCTACGTCTATGGAATCCTCGACCTCGGGTTCGACGGAGTCGTCCTGGACGGGCTGGACGCCTATCACCATTTCGAGGGCGGGCTGGAGAGCGACCCTCTTTGAGGGGCCGTGGAATCGCCTCCCGCGCGGCGGCTTATTCGTCGGGCCGATGGCCGAAGCGGGCCTGGCGCTTCCGACGGTCCCCGGCCAGCCGATCGGTGAACCGGCGCTCGGACGCGATCGCATGGTCCATGATCGCCTTGAAGGCGCGGCTGACATGAACTTTCGCGGTATTGTTTTCGTTTCCACAACTTTCGATCGCGGCACGCGCGCTGGCGAGGTGGTCGGCGGCAATGGTCAAATCCTTGACGAGGTTTTGTCTTGTCCCGGCCGACTCGGATTCATGGTCGGTTCCCGCGGCCACGATGGCGCCGATATGGGCCTTGATCTCGCGGATCAGGAAATCCATATCGACCACCGCATGGTGTGGGAGCGAGCGGCCGTCAAGGGTCTCGTTGATCACCCTGCATCGGCTGATCATCCGGGCGTGGGTGATCCGGCGGATTCTATCGAAATCCATGGGCTTCATCTCCAGCGACGCGGCGGCCGGCTCGCCGCACGCGAACATGCGCGCCTCGCTCCGCGCGCATGTATCCGTTTCTGCCTAGTGGTTCGATGCCAACGGATGAGTCCCATCCGTTGGCATCGAACCACCAGATCAATAACTTAGCGGATCGGATCCAAAGCTTGGGTACCAAGCGTTGGATCCGATCCGCTAGTGTCCCGAATCCGAAGTTCGGAGCATTGTTTGGCGGGCGTTTTCGAACTTCGGATTCGATCAGGACACTAGGTAATAATCTGATTCTAGTGTGGTTTTG
>JANQIL010000050.1 GCA_028282245.1 Magnetospira sp. | reverse complement strand
TGGTACCCAAGCTTTGGATCGGTCGATCCACTCAGCTATTGATCTGGTGGTTCGATTCAGCCAACGGATGGGACTCATCCGTTGGCATCGAACCACTAGTTGGTAAACCTGCACACGGTCCTCCCGGCTCTCCGGCGGCCATTAGAATGCCAGAAGCCGGCGTTCCGTTCGATACGGAATGCCGCCGCCGTATCGGCGCGGCGGACCCCTCCGGCCGGTCGGGCCGTCGGAAAAAGGGGCGGACGGCCTGTCAGGCCGGAGGTCGGCCGCCGGGCATCCGCCGTGACGGGCGCGTCCGGTCGGGCCGTGGCGTTTTCGCGGGTGCGCCATCGCGCCTCGGACGCCGGATCAACTCGGTCCTATTGTCCCGCGGGTCCGGGACGCGCATCCGAAACAGCCCGGTCTGATCCTCGATCGTCGGGGCGCCGTCGTTGCGAACCACCCAGTGGATCAGCAGGGCCACGGCGGCCAGGCTCGCCATCAGGAGAAGCGTCGTCATATGCCTTGTATCCGCCGTCTTGTCTTCATCGTGGTCTTGGCGTCACGTGCCCGCGACCGCCAACCGGATTCATTGCGAGCGCTCGGAGTTCCCTTGACCAGCGCGGGAAGCAACCCGTTTCCCGAGCAAGCCCCCCGGAGATTTTATGGCCCCGAAAAGCCGAGGAGCAACGATATTTCGAAAAATGCCCTGAATTCCACGTGGCGTGCGCGGGCTGTAGGCAACCAGACCCCAGTTCTCGCGCCGCTTGGAAACCCATTTCACCTTATAGTCTTCGTCGCCGATTCCAAAGTCAATTTCATCCACCCCGTCGAGTCCAAAGAAGTGCTCCAACATTTTATATTGTAATACGCTGCCGACCGACAGGGTGTCGTCGATCGTTTCATCGTAAGCCGTTTTGTATATCGTGGCCTTGCCACCAACAAGGAACATGAGCTGCGTGGCGACCGGCCGCCCGTCGAGATACAGATTTCCCAGCCGCAAGGACCCGTTCGCGGCACTCGCCCGCAAAAACCGGGGAAGAAAGTCCGGATACCGCTCGGCCGCCTTCCAGCTTGCCGCGTAGACCGTCTCGTAATCGGCAAGCGCCCGATCGAATCCCTCCAGGTCGTCAACGAGACGGAACTCCGCGCTGTCGGACCGGAAAAACTTTCTCGTGAGATACGATACCGTTTTCCTGATGCCCTTGCCGCGACCTTCGCGGTACTTCTGAAACGTTCGGCCCTCGGTGGGCTCATGCCAATTGCCGTACTCGAAGTACGCGTGAATCACGTACCCGTTGGCGCGAAAGCCCGCCACCAGCGCGTCGTAGTCGGGCGATCCCCGCAGCAGCGCCTTGATCGAGATCATGTCCCATCGCGGCCGCTCCCCGGCGATGACGGAGATCAAGGCGTTGATCACCGCCGCCGGGTCCTCCTGGTCTGGCAGCAGAACCGGGCCGCCGAGCAGCACGTAATTGTTGTCGAAGGTGGCCAGGACACGGCCCTTCTCGAACGGCTTGGGGTCTCCCGGCGTCCGGCAGATCAGCAACCCGCGCGGCGTCGAGCCGTCGTCGGGTTCCGCCCCGTAAAGACGAAACCGGTCGCCCGGATCCCGCGCCTTGTCGAACATGCATTCGAACCAGGCGCGGCTCTTGTAGAGGCTCCGGTCTCCGGCCGCCGCGAAAAGGTCATCGTATTTTCGCGGCAACTCGTTCAGCCCGGTATACGTCACTACCCGCATGGCTGTCTGGTTCGTGGTCGGAAATGGAAGGGAACTCGGCATTTCAGGGTCGCGTACCGAAGGGAATCCTACAGACCAACCCACCCCGGTTCAACCGTCAATTCGGAGCGCAACGGCGCCGGCGACACAGGGAGTCGGCGGTCCACGCGCTCCCTGGCCATCGCTTGTTGCCGTCCGGGCGGCGCGCTATAGTCACGCTCCGCCTCAGGCCCCGACCGGAAGGAACGCAGTGGGTTTCAGCCGCGGCAAGATGATGCGATCCATGACATCGGCCGATTCGGATCGCCCGGTGATCGATGGACGCTGGATCCCCCGTCCACGCCCGCCGGTGGGACCGACCCTCTCGGCCGCGACCTTTCTCGACCGTGGCGCCGGCGACCGGTTCGCGGCGATCACCGACGTCGGACCGGCGGCGTTCGTGCCGGCCGGCCGCTACGCCATCGCCCATGCGCTGGGTCTTATGGGCATCGGCCGCGACGACGAGGTTCTGGTTCCCGCCTTCCACTGCCTGTCCATGGTGGAGCCGGTGCTGTGGGTCGGCGCCCGGCCGGTGTTCTATCGTCTGCGCGACGATCTGTCGGTCGACCTCGACGATCTGTCCGGCAAGCTGACTCCCCGGTCGCGGGTTCTCATGGTCACCCACTATTTCGGGTTTCCGCAGGATGTCGGCAACCTTCGGGCGTTCTCCGACCGGAATCGCCTGAGCTTGCTCGAAGACTGCGCCCATGGCTTTTTCGGCGGCCGGGACGGCATGCCTCTCGGCGGCGGCGGCGATTTCGCCATCGCCAGCGCGATGAAGTTCTTTCCCATTCCGGAAGGCGGATGTCTTGTCTCCGCGCGTCATCCCGAGGCGGTGCGCGCCCTTGCCGTGCGGCGCCAGGGTCTTGGGGCAAGCCTGCGCGCGCTCCTGCATGCGGTCGAGGCGGCGGCCGACCGTGGGCGACCGTCGGTGCTTCGCCCCCTGATTGTCGCGGCGGAAGGGGCCAAGTGGGCGGTCAAGGCGGTGGCCGGCCGGCGGCGCGCGGCAAACCGACCGGAATCGGACGCCGACGCTTCCGCCGAGTCCGGAGTGGCCGTGGAGAGTCCGTCGTTCGGCGCCCGTTGGATGGAGGTCCGGGCGACCGGGTTCTCCCGCGCCACCGCGAGGTTCGCCTCCAGGTCGCGAATCTGCCGCAAGCGGCGCGAGAACTATCTCCGTTACCTGACCGGTCTGGGCCAGATTCCGGGCTGCCGGCCCTTGTTCGACACGCTTCCGGAAGGGGTCGTGCCCTACATGTTCCCGCTCTGGGTCGATGCGCTCGCCGATGTGTTTCCCGTTCTGGAGGACCGGGCGGTGCCGATGCAGCGATTCGGTCAGTTTCCGTGGGACGGCATGGACCGCGCGACGTGCCCGGTCGGCGCCGCGTGCGCCCGCCATCTGGTGCAGTTTCCCTGCCACCAGGAAATGACCGGCCGCGACATCGACCAGGTGATCGCGCGGGTCCGGGAAAGTCTCGAATCCACCGAGGCCGCCGTTCGTCCTCGTCCGTGAGCGGCGGCTCGATGGCCCGGCGCGACGCACGGCGCCGGGGCTCCTCACCCGCCTCGCGCTTCCTCCGCCGCCAGTTGGCGCAGCTTGTCCAGGCAGGCCGAGCGATCGGGCTGGAAATCGGCCTCCTCCCACCATAGCCGCACCGCCCGCAGCAGGTCGCCGACCCTCGGGCCATGGGCCACCCCCAGGCCGAGCGCGTCACGGCCGCGCAATGGAAACACGACCGGCGTCCAGGCCAGCGCCTCCTCCAGGAGCGCGAGCCATAATCCGTTGGCGTCCGGACCGGCGCGTGGCTGTTCCGCCATCGCCGCGGCCCAGGCGAGCAGCAGCCGGTCGACGGTCAGATCCGATCCCTGGTGGTGGAGGAGTCGCCGCAGGTCCCGCCGCGCGAGGTCCGGGGACAGGCCGTCGGACGGCGCGGCCAGGGCGACGAGCCGCGCGCGCTGGCGGTTGGAGACCCTCAGGCGGTCGGCCACCATCTCGGCGCCGGCCGAATCGGTATCGATCAACGCGGCCAGCCGGCGCGGGGCGTCGGGGGCTATGCCGTCCATCCGCAGCGCGGTGCTCTCCAGCCACGACAGCAGGCGCAGGCGCCCCACCGCCCCGGCCTCGGGCAGGATCGGCGCGAGCACCCGCTCGTCGCGCATCAGCAGGACGGCGGTGGCCGGATCGGGGGCCAGCAGGATGGTGAACAGCTCGTTGCGCACCCGCTCGCCGGACAGCTCGGGCAGCCGGGGCGCCAGGGCGCGGCAGGCGGCAAGGGCGTCGCGGTCGATCGGCGGCCGGCCATAATGGGCGTGGAAGCGGAAGAAGCGGAGAACCCGCAGCAGGTCCTCCTCGCAGCGCTGGCGGGCATTGCCGACGAACCGCACCCGTCCGTCCGCCAGGTCCTCCATGCCGCCGAACGGGTCGAACACGGTTCCGTCGAGAGTGCAGAACAGGGCGTTGATGGTGAAGTCGCGCCGCGCCGCGTCGGTTGTCCAGTCGTCGGTGAAGGCGACCCGGGCCCGGCGGCCGTCGGTCTCCAGATCGCGCCGCAGCGTGGTGATCTCGAAGTGGGTCCGATCGACGACCGCGGTCACCGTGCCGTGCGCGAGGCCGGTCGGAATGGCGTGGATGCCGGCCGCCTCCAGGGCCGCCATGGCGCGCTCCGGCGGCAGGTGGGTGGCGATGTCGATGTCCTTGACCGGGCGCCTCAGGAGAGCGTCGCGCACGCAACCGCCGACGAACCGCGCCTCGCCGCCGGCCGTCTCCAGGGCCGCGAAGACGGCCCGGGTCTCGGGAGCGATCATCCATGGTTGCGGGGTGATGGCGCCGACCGGTCCGTTGTCCGGAGACAGGGTCGCCAGCCGGCGGTCCCGGTCGTCGCCGGCGCTCATCGCGGCGTCGGCGGCGCCGCTTCGGGGGGCACGATGCGGCCCGGCACCACGCGTCCGTCCTCCCAGCGCGGCGGCACGTAAACGCCGTCCGGCGATTCACTGTCGAGGGCTGCCATGATGCCGAGGGTTGTCCCCATCAGGACGAACCCCGCGACCACCAGCCAAAACCACGGCCCCTTGGCGATGGCCACCAGGACCCCGTCCTCGCGCGCGCGCCGCGAAATCAGGACCCAGAGAACGTAAACCCCGAGTGGCGCCAGGAGCGGCAGAACGGTTTGCAAAAGGAATCGTGTCATGAGCGCAGGAACTCGTAGAGCGACACCAACATGCCGGCGGTGGCGCCCCAAATGAAGCGGTCGCCATAGGGCATCGCGTGGAAATATCGTTGCTGTCCGTCGAAGGCACGGCTGCACCGGCGATGGTTGGCCGAATCGAGCAGAAAGTCCAGCGGCACCTCGAAAACCTCGGCAACCTCGAACGGATCAGGAACGAGAGCGAACGGCGGACGGACGATGCCGACCACCGGCAAGACCCCGAACCCGGTCCGCGTCACGTAGGGATCGAGGCAACCGATCAGGGCGACGCGGTCGGGATCGAGGCCGATTTCCTCCTCCGCCTCGCGCAGCGCCGCGCGCCGCGCCGATTGCGGCCCGGGCGGCCCGTCCTCCGGCTCGATGCGGCCGCCGGGAAACGCGATCTGTCCGGGATGGTGCTCCAGATGGTCGGTGCGCAGGGTCAGCAGCACGGTCATTCGCGGCCGGTCGACCAACGGCACCAATACGGCGGCCGGGCGTGGCCGGACGATCGGCGCCAGGCCCGGATTGAGGTCGTGGTCGCCGCGCCCGGGGACGCCGTCGCCGCATTTCATGTCGGCCGTCCGGGCGGCGAACTTGGCGATGATGGTTTCCCGGTTCACCCTTCGTCGATCATCTTTCCCAGGGGAAAGAAAACGCCCATGCTCCAAACGCCATAGAGGCTTTCCCCGTCGATTCGTTCCTCGTTGCCGAGCGCCACCAGTTCGTAGTAGACGGCCCGCGACACTCGGGCCTCGAGACCCGGCCTTATCAGAACGTAGGGTATCGTCTCTTCCGTGACCGGCGTCTCGATCACCCGCAGGGGATGATCCTGGTCGATGGTCACGATCTCGTCAACATTGGTCCGTAGGCTGATGACCTGCACGGCCTCGTCGTGGCAGACGAACAGCTCAATGGCGATGAACGGAACGTCCTCCACCTCGATGCGGCCCCGCTCGGCCGGCGTGACCAGCCAATAGCCGCCGTCGGCGTCGCGCCGCAGAACCGAGGCGAACAGCGAGACCAGTTCCTTGCGGCCGATCGGCGAGCCGCGATAATACCAGGTCCCGTCGCGGGCGATGCGGATGTCAAGATCGCCACAGAACTGGCGGGGCGGAACGGGTGTTTGATCTTCCATGGCGGCGCGCTGTGACGGAGGATGCATCGTTGGGCCGGCTCCGGACGAGCCCGGGATTCCGGCCAAACCGATCGGGTGGAACCATGGAGGATATGGGTATGCAGGGTGGCATCGCCAAGCGGGCCGACGACCCGGCCGGGCCGGAACTGCTCGGCGCTCGTCTGGCCGCCGCCCGCGACGCCGTGGGGCGGGTCGTTTTCGGGCAGCACGCGGTGGTCGAGGACGCCCTGATCACCCTGCTGGCCGGCGGCCATGCCCTGCTGGTCGGAGTGCCGGGGCTCGGCAAGACCCGTCTGGTCGAGACCCTCGGCACCGTGTTCGGGCTGAACGAGCGGCGGGTCCAGTTCACCCCCGATCTGATGCCGGCCGATATCCTCGGCTCCGAGGTGCTGGAGGAGCCGGAGCCCGGGCGGAGGGCGTTTCGGTTTCTTCCGGGACCGGTGTTCTGCCAGCTCCTGATGGCCGACGAGATCAACCGGGCCAGCCCGCGCACCCAATCGGCCCTGCTGCAGGCGATGCAGGAGGGACGGGTGTCGGTGGCCGGCCAGGCGCACCCGCTGCCAAATCCGTTTCACGTGCTGGCGACCCAGAACCCGCTGGAGCAGGAGGGCACCTATCCGTTGCCCGAGGCGCAGCTCGACCGTTTCCTGATGCAGATCGACATCGGCTATCCGGACGCCGAGTCGGAACGCCGGGTGCTGACCGACACCACCGGCCCCGACGCCCCCACGGCGGTCGGCGTGCTGAGCGCCGACGAACTGCGGGCGGCGCAGGTGCTGGTCCGCGCCATGCCGGTGGGGGAGTCGGTGGTGGCGGCGATCCTCGCGCTGATCCGGGCCGGACGGCCGGAGGCTCCCGACGCGCCGCCGGCGGTCGCCGAGCACGTGGCCTGGGGACCCGGTCCGCGCGCCGGTCAGGCGCTGATGCTGGGCGTGCGGGCGCGCGCCCTGCTCGACGGGCGGCCGTCGCCCTCGGTCGACGATGTGCTGGCGCTGGCCGAGCCGGTGCTGCGTCACCGCATGGCGTTGAGCTTCGCGGCGCGCGCCGAGGGCGTGTCGCTGGCCGAGGTGATCGGCGCCCTGCGCGACCGCCTGCGATGAGCGGCGCGGCGGCCCGGCTCGGCGCCACCCTGCCGCCGCTGCTGGTCGCGGCCTGGCGGATCGCCGAGACGGTGCGCCCCGGGCCGCACGGACGCCGGCGTGGCGGTCCCGGCGAGACCTTTTGGGAGTACCGCCCCTATCGGCGGACCGATCCGGCGGCGCGCATCGACTGGCGACGTTCGGCGCGGTCCGACGCGCTGTTCCTGCGCGAGTCCGAATGGCAGGCCGCGCAGGCCCTGCTGCTGGCCCGCGACGGCTCGCCGTCGATGGACTACCGGTCGCGCCGCGACCTGCCCAGCAAGCGCGAACGGGCCGACCTGCTGTTGCTCGCCCTGGCCGTCCTGGCGGCACGCGGCGGGGAGCGGGTGGGACTGCTGGGCGGCGCGGCGAAGGTGGCCGACGCCCGGCGGACCCTGCTGCGGCTGGCCCGCGAGTTGAACGATGAAAGCCCCGACTCGTGGCCGGTGCCGCCGCGCCATGCCCGGGTGGTGGTGCTCGGCGATTTCCTGGACCCGCCCGAGGCGCTGGCCGCCACGCTCGGCCGGCTGCGCCGCGACGGCGCCAACGGTCACCTGATCGGTCTGCGCGATCCGGCCGAGGACAGCCTGCCGTTCCATGGCCGGCTGTGGGTCGAGGGGATGGAGGGCGAGGGCGGCCGGCTGATCGAGCGTATCGAGGGACTGCGGCCCGGCTATCGGCGGGCGGTGGCGCGCCAGCGCGCGGAGGTGGCCGATCTGGCGCGCCGGTTTGGCTGGGATCTGATCTGGCACCGCACCGACGCGCCGCCCGGACCGGCCCTGCTGACCCTCTATCGTCGGTTGTCGGAGGTTCCGTGCTGAGCCTCGGCGGGCTGACCTTCGGGGCGCCCTGGCTGCTGGCCGGCCTGCTCGTTCTGCCGTTCCTGGTGCCGCTGCTGCGGGCCCTGCCGCCGCCGGCGCGTCGTCTGCGCTTCGCGGCGGCGCGCCTGCTGTTCGGCCTGCCCGAGCGCGGGCGGACCGCCCGCCGGACCCCGTGGTGGCTGGTCGCCCTGCGACTGACCGCGCTGGCCAGCGTCCTGGTCGCCGCCGCCGCGCCACGCCTCGACCCGGCGCCGATGGCGGCTGCGGCCGGACCGCTGGTTCTGGTGGTCGACGACGGCTGGGCGGGGGCGGGCGACTGGGCGGCCCGCCGGGCCCTGATGGGCAACCTGCTCGACCGCGCCGAACAGGCCGGACAGGTCGCGGTTCTCGTCACCACGGCCCCCGAACGGCCAGGCGGCCCGGTGCCGCCGCCACGCCTCGGCGGTGGCGCCGAGGTACGGGCCTGGGCCGCCGCCCTGGCCCCCAAGCCGTGGCCGGTCGACCGGTCGGCGGCGGCGCGCCGGCTGACCGACTGGCTGGCGGAACGCATGCCGGCGCGCGGCCGGGTGGCCTGGCTGTCCGACGGCCTGTCGGATGGCGGCGGCGCCGATCTGGCGCGCGCTCTTGAGCGCCTGGGGCCACCGACCCTGCACATGGACGCCATGGCGCCATGGCGTCTGGGAGCGCCGCGCGCCACCGACGCCGGACTATCGATCACGGCGGCGCGCCCGCGCGGGGACCGTCCGGCGCGGGGAGATATCCGCCTTGTGGACGCGGCGGGTCGGCGGCTCGACCGCGCCGAGGTCGTCTTCGCGGACGGCGAGACGGAAACCGAGATCCACGTCGATCTGCCGAGCGAACTGCGGCGCCGGGTGGCGCGGGTGGAGTTCGGACCTCCGCACCGCACCGCCGGCGGGGTGCGGTTGCTCGACGCCGCGCGCCGTCGCCCGGCGGTCGGGCTGGCGCGCTTCGAGTCGACGCTGTCCGACGCGCCGGTGTTCGATCCACTGACCTATCTGGCGGGCGCCCTCGCGCCGTCGGCCGAGGTGCGGATCGATAGCCTCGAAGATCTGATGCGGCGACCGCTGGCCATGCTGGTGCTGGCCGACCCGCCGCCGCTCGGCGAGGCGGCGCTGCGTGACCTGGACACGTGGATGGACGCCGGCGGGGTGCTGCTGCGGTTCGCCGGACCGCGTCTCGCCGACCGGCCCGGTCCGCCCCTGCCGGTCGCGCTCGGGACCGGCGAGCGGAGCCTGGGCGGCAGCCTGTCGTGGACCCGGCCACTGACCCTGGGCGGCCTGGAGGGGCCGCTGGCCGGCCTGGATCCGCCCGGGGACGTCACGGTGACGCGGCAGGTGCTGGCCCGGCCGGACGGCCTGGGCGACGCCGCCGTCTGGGCGCGCCTGACCGACGGAACGCCGCTGATCACCGCGCAACGGCGCGGCGAGGGCTGGCTGATCCTGGCGCACACGGCGGCCGGGCCGGGATGGAGCGATCTTCCGCTGTCGGCTTTCTATCCGACCCTGCTCGCCCGGCTGGCCCGGCTGGGCGCGGCGGCGGCCGATGATGGCCGGCCCCGCGACGCGGCGCGCCATCTGGACGCCTTCGGACGCCTGATCCCGCCGCCGCCCGACGCCCCGGCCCTGAACGGCCGATTCGGCCGCGACGTGCCGCCCGGTCTGTATGGACCGCCCGGGGACCGGGTGGCGATCGATCCGCCGTTGGCCGACGACCCTCCGATGCCGCTCGACCCGCCGGCCGGACTCACCCGCGCCGGCTACGCGGCGGCTCCGGGGGGCGACCCGGCGCCGTGGCTGTGGGCGCTGGCGTTGCTGTTGCTGACCGCCGACCTGCTGGTTTCGGCGGCGCGGCGCGGCCGCACGGCGGCGGTGCTGGCGATCCTCCTGTCGACGACGTCCGGCGCGGCGATTGCCGATCCGCTCGAATTCGCCAACCGGCCGCGTCTGGCCCACATGCCCTCGGGCGATCCGGCGGTGGACGCGGTGGCGCGGGCCGGATTGGACGGGCTCGGCTTCGTGTTGGCGCGACGCAGCGCGGTGACGTTGGGACCGCCGGTGATGGCCGATCCGGCGACCGACGACCTGTCCCTGTTTCCGCTGCTCTACTGGCCGCTGACCGACGCCACGCCGCCGCTTGGCGCGGCGGCGGCGCGCAACCTGGATTCCTACATGGCGCGCGGCGGACTGATCCTGATCGACGGGCGGGGCGGGCTGTCGCGCGACGCCGATCGGCGGCTGCGCGCGGTGGCCGGCGCGCTGCCCCTGCCGCGCCTGACGGCGGTGCCGCCCGATCACGTGCTGGGACGCAGTTTCTATCTGCTCGACCGCTTCCCCGGGCGACGGGACGGCGGCGGACCGTGGGTCGAGGTGGTGGACGGCCGCCGCAACGACGGGGTGGCGGCCCTGATCGTCGGCGACAATGATTGGGCGGCCGCCTGGGCGATGGACGAAACCCTGCGGCCGATCTACCCGGTGGCGCCGGGCGGCGAACCACAGCGCGAGATCGCGTTCCGGTTCGGGGTCAATCTGGCGATGGTCGCCCTGACCGGCAACTATAAAACCGACCAGGTGCACCTCGACGCCCTGCTGCAAAGGCTCGGCCGATGAGCCTCGGATTGCATCTGCAACCGCTGCTGCCCTGGACCCTTCTGGCCGCCCTGGCCGTCCTGGCCGGCGGCGCGGTGGCCTGGACCCTGTGGCGGGGCACCCGGGGCGCCTGGGCGCGCGCGGCCGCCGCGATGGTTCTCCTTGGAGTCCTGTCGGGGCCACGCGTGGTGGACGAGGATCGGCGCCCGGAGACCGATATCGCGCTGCTCCTGATCGACCGCAGCGCCAGTCAGTCGGTGGGCGACCGCGCGGCGCGAACCGACCGCGCGGCGGCCGCGCTGACCGAGACCCTGGCCGCGCAGCCCGATCTGGAGGTCCGTGGCCTGGACGTCGACTCCGCCGACGGCGCGACGCGACTGGCCGGGGCGTTGCGCGATGCCCTGACCGACGTGCCGGACGGCCGCTTCGCCGGGGCCTTCCTGATCACCGACGGGCAGGCGCACGACACCGGGGACGCCGGACCACCACCCGGCGCGCCGCTGCACCTGCTGCTGACCGACCATCCGGGACGCCGCGACCGCCGGGTGACCCTTCTCGACGCACCGGCCTTCGGGTTGGTCGGACAACGGGTGCCGCTACGATTCCGGATCGACGATCCGGGCCTAGCGCCGGGAGGCACGCTGCCGGTCGAGGTGCAAGTCGACGGCGCCATTTGGCGACGGCCGAGCGTCGCGGTCGGGGTCCCCCATACCCTGCGGGTGCCGGTGAACCACCCGGGACGCGTGGTGATCGGTCTGGCGGTGGGCGACGCGGCGGACGAGGTGTCGACCCTCAACAACAGGACCGCCACGGCTCTTACGGGCATACGCGACCGGGTGCGTGTGATGCTGGTATCCGGGCGGCCGCATCCGGGCCAGCGGGCGTGGCGCAATCTCCTCAAGTCGGACCCGGCGGTCGACCTGGTGCATTTCACCATCCTGCGGCCGGCCAGCCGGGTCGACGCCACGCCGCTGGAGGAACTGGCGCTGATCAGCTTTCCGACCCGCGAACTGTTCGAGGAGCGGCTGCACGATTTCGATCTGGTGATATTCGACCGATACGTGGTGCGGAACATGCTGGCCCCGTCCTATTACGCCAATCTGGCCGAATTCGTGACCGGCGGCGGCGCGTTCCTGCTCGCCGCCGGCCCGGAATTCGCCGGTCCGGCCACTCCGGCGCGAACCCATATTGCCACTATCCTGCCGCTGCGTCCGGACGGCGGACGGGTGGTCGAGACCCCGTTCCGGCCGACGGTCACCGAACTCGGGAATCGTCACCCGGTGACCGCCGGGCTGCCGGATGCCAAAACCTGGGGGCGCTGGTACCGGATCGTCGCCGCCACGGCGTCGCGCGGCGATGTGCTGATGGACGGTCCGGGCGGCCTGCCCTTGCTGGTCCTCGACCGGATCGGCAAGGGCCGGGTGGCGGCGCTGACCGGGGATCAGATCTGGCTGTGGGGACGCGGCCACGACGGCGGCGGCCCGCAGGGTGAACTGCTGCGCCGGATGCTGCACTGGCTGATGAAGGAACCGGACCTGGAGGAGAACCGGCTGGCGGCGCGCATCGATGGCGGCCGGCTGGAGGTCGGCCGGCGTAGTCTCGACGCACCGGAGTCGATTCCGGTCCGGATCGACGGACCGGACGGCGCGATCCGCGATCTGATCCTCGAACCCGCCTCGCCCGGCCTGTACACGGGCCGGATCGCGGCGCCGCTGCCCGGCGTCTATCAGGTGCGCGACGAAGATCGCGCGGCGCTGGCGGTCGGGCCGAGCGGCGCCGAGTTCGAGGATCTGCGGGCCGCCACGGCCCCCCTGAAACCGCTCGTCGAGGCCAGCGGTGGCGGGGTGTTCGTGCTGCCGCGCGACGGGGTGCCGTCGCTGCGCCGGGTGCGGCCCGGGCGGCCGGCGGCCGGCGACGGCTGGGCCGCCCTGTATCGCAACCGGGCCAGCGTCCGGGTCGGCCTGCGCGATCGCCCGTTGCTAACCGGCTGGGCGGTGGCCGGACTCGTTCTCGGACTGGCGCTCGCGGGCTGGTGGCGGGAAGGACGTTGATCCGCCAATTCCCGAGGGCGGACGGGCGGCGAGGCGCTGTTGCTCGACCTCCCGTGAAAGGATGTCTACACTCGTTGCCGGAAACGGCGACGAGGAATCCCGCATGCCCTTTGTGAAGCGCGCCGCGGATGGCCAAATCGAGGCGATATTCTCGGATCCGGCGCCGGGCGCCGAGGAGGAGCTTCACGCCGACGATCCGGACATCGTCGGTTTCCTATCCGGCGGCGACAGGGCCAAATGGGTGCAATCCGACCTCGCCCTGGCGCGCGTGCTGGAGGACCTGATCGATGTCCTGCTGACCCGTCACGTCATCGCGTTCTCCGATCTGCCGCCGGCGGCGCAGGAAAAGCTGATTGCCCGGCGCGGCCTGCGCAAGGAGTTGGATTACGTGTCCAGCCTGTTCCTGTCGGGCGACGACGACTACGGAACCTCGTACTGACGGGAGCCGCGCCGGGACCGATGACGCCGATCGAAACCGCGCAAGCATCATCGCGACACGGCCCGCGCCGAGGCGGCGCCGTGACCGAATCGCGGGAGCGGCGGTGATGGCCGGCGCGGGCGGCGTGGTCATCGTGGGAGCCGGGCAGGCCGGCCATCAGGTCGCGGAGTCCCTGCGCCGGGAGGGGCACGCGGGACCGATCGCGCTGATCGGCGCCGAGCCGTACGCCCCCTACCAGCGTCCGCCGTTGTCCAAGGCCTATCTGCTGGGCGAAACCGACCGCGCGCGCCTCCGGTTTCGCGCCGACGGCTACCATGCGGAGCATGCCATCGACCTGCAAACGGACCGCGAGGCGGTGGCCATCGATCGCGCGGCGCGGACCGTCGCCCTCGCCGACGGCGCGCGGCTGGCCTACGACTGGCTGGTGCTGGCCACCGGGGCGCGGCCACGCCGGCTGCGGGTACCGGGGGCCGACCTCGCGGGCGTTCGCTATCTGAGAACCCTCGACGACGCCGACCGCATCGGCGCTTTGCTGGACGACGCCCGCCGGGTGGCGGTGATCGGCGCCGGGTTCATCGGGCTGGAGTTCGCGGCGGTGGCGCGCGGGCGCGGCAAGGCGGTCACGGTTCTGGAAGCCGCGCCCCGGGCGATGGAGCGCGCGGTGGCGGAGGAGGTCTCCGCCTTTTTCGCCCGGGCCAAGTCGGGTCGT
>JANQIL010000043.1 GCA_028282245.1 Magnetospira sp. | reverse complement strand
CCGACCCGCCTTTCCGGCCTCGCGGCGGCCATGCGAACCAGCATGGGGGGCAGGAAAAGGGGCACCCGAAACGGCACCCAGTCGGCCGCCGCCCCCGCTTGCAGGGTCGGCGTGAAATACCCCGGCTCGCGGTGGGCGTCGATCCGGGGTATTTCACGCCGACCCTGCAAGCGGTGGCGGCGGCCGACTGGGTGCCGTTTCGGGTGCCCCTTTTCCTGCCCCCCATGCTGGTTCGCATGGCCGCCGCGAGGCCGGAACGGCGGGTCGGTTATTTCGGCCATGCGAGCCGCCACAAGGGAACCCATCTGGTGCCGGGAATCGTGCGGCGCTTGGTCGCCGACACCGGCGGCAAAGCGGCGGTGACCGTGCACGCCGATTTCAAGTTCGGGCAGGAGACCTGGGGCGACGAGCTGGCGCGGGTCTCGGGGGAAATCGCGGCGCTGGCCGACCTGCCGCCGGTGCGCGTGCATTCCGGCGCATTGGACGAGCGGGTGTTCTATGCCGAGCTGGCCCGCTGCGGGGTCGTCATGATTCCCTACTCGGGGTTCTATCGGAAGCAGGTGTCCGGAATTTTCCGGGAGGCGCTGGCCATGGGGCGCGGCGTGGCGGTGCCCGAGGACAGCACCATGGCGGCCTTCGCGCGGGCCGAGGGATTCAGGCCCGCCACCTTCGCCGAGGCGACGGAGGCGGCAATCGCCGAGGCCTGCCGCGCCGCCCTCGATGCCTTGCCGGACCTGCTGCCGGCCAGCATGGACGCGGCGGCGGCATGGCGCGAGCGGCATTCGCTGGCCGCGTTTCTGTCCGCCCTCATGGCCGACGGCGGCGGACCCCTGGCCGAACGCTTCGGTCGTCCCCAAATGCTTGAATGAACGGAATCCGGCGCGAAACCATGCGGCACGTGATTGGCCTGGCACAGATCAACAACAGCTTCTCGGGTGCCCATTACCTTCCCTATGCGGCCGGCCTGATGCAGGCCTATGCGCAGGCCCATCTGCCGGATCCCGGGCGGTTCACCTTCCTGGACCCGTTGTATCGGCGGCTGCCGGTCGACGCGGCCCTGGAGAAGCTGGCCGGTGCCCATGTCGTCGGGATGAGCCTCTACGTCTGGAACCAGCGCCTGTCCCTGGCGATCTGCGAGGCCCTGAAGGCGCGCGATCCGGATGTGCTCGTCATCCTCGGCGGGCCGCAGGTGCCGGATCGGGCCGAGGATTTTCTGAGGGCGCATCCGTTCGTCGACGTGGCGGTGCATGGCGAGGGCGAGCCGGTGTTCGCGCGGCTTCTGGAGCGTCTGCCGTCCCGCGACTGGTCGGGCATCGACGGAATGAGCCATCTGGACTCGGCGGGGCGTTTCGTCACCCGTCCGGCAACCGGGCGCCTGAGCGATCTAGATGTCGTTCCGTCGCCCTATCTGACCGGGGTGTTCGACTCCCTGATGGCGCGCGAGCGCGATGGCGAATGGCTGGCGCTCTGGGAAACCAACCGGGGCTGCCCGTTCCAATGCACCTTCTGCGACTGGGGCTCGGCCACCCAGGCCAAGATCAACCGCTTCGGCATGACGCGCCTGGAACGGGAGATGGCCTGGTTCGCCGAACACCGGATCGAGTTCGTGTTCTGCTGCGACGCCAATTTCGGGATCCTCAAGCGCGACGTGGACCTGGCCCGCATGGCGGCCGAGGTCAAGGCGCGCGCGGGCTATCCCCGGGCCCTGTCGGTGCAGAACACCAAGAACGCCACGGACCGCGCCTACGAGACCCAGAAGATTCTCTCCGACGCCGGCCTGAACAAGGGCGTCACGCTGTCCATGCAGTCGCTCGACGCCGCGACGCTGGACAGCATCAAGCGTCGGAACATCTCGCTCGATACCTACGACGAGCTTCAGCGGCGCTTTCTCGACGACGGCGTGGTGACCTATTCGGACCTGATCCTGGGTCTGCCCGGCGAGACCTACGACAGCTTCGCGGACGGGGCCTCCGCCCTGATCGCCAACGGCCAGCACAACCGCATCCAGTTCAACAATCTGTCCGTCCTGCCGAACGCCGAAATGGGAGACCCGGACTACCGCCGGGCGCACGGCATCCAGACGGTGCAAACCGAGATCGTCAACATGCACGGCAGCCTGGGCGACGCGGACTCCGGCATCACCGAGCGCCAGGAACTGGTGATCGCCACGCGGACGATGCCGCCGGCCGACTGGCGGCGCGCCCGCGCCTTCGGGTGGATGTGCGCCCTGCTGCACTTCGACAAGCTGATGCAGATCCCGTTCACCGTGGTGCATGCCGCGACCGGCATTCCCTACCGCGATCTGGTGGAGCTGTTTCTCGACGCCGACGGGGATCGATTCCCGGTGGTGGCCGGGATCGCCGAATTCTTCTTCCGGCGGGCGGCCGAGATTCAGGATGGCGGCTTCGAGCATCACCATTCTCCGCGCTGGCTCGACGTGTTCTGGCCGGATGACGAGTTCGTCTACATCACGCTGTCGACGGAGGGTCGTCTCGACGCCTTTTACCAGGAGGCCCAGGGACTCCTGACGGGCCTTCTGGACGAGCACGGCATGTCCGCCACGACGGCCGCCCTCGGCGACGCCCTGACGCTCAATCGGGCCCTGCTCAAGCAGCCGGGGATGACCGGCCCGAGGGAGATCGAGCTCGATCACAACGTGCTTGACGTCTGGCGGGGCGCCCTGGCCGGTCAGTCGATCGAGATCGCCGCGCGGCCGGAGTCGCTGCGCGTCGACCGGGCGGGCCAGGCTTGGGACGACTGGCCGACCTGGTGCCGGGAGGTGGTCTGGTTCGGCAACAAGAAGGGTGCCTACCTCTATGGCAGCGAGGCCCTGACCAAGTATTACGCCGGGCACTCCTGATGCGCGTTCGGGCGTTGGGACGAACCGGCCTCGCGGTTTCCGAAATCGGCTTCGGCTGCTGGGGTCTCGGTGGCGCCTACGGACCGCCGCCGGACGAACCCACGGCGGTTTCCCTTCTGCGCCATGCGCTCGATCGCGGGATCACGTTTTACGACACGGCGCCGATCTATGGCGACGGCCTGGCGGAGGAGCGCCTCGGCGCGGCCTTTCGCGATCGTCGCGACCGGGTGGTCCTGGCGACCAAGGTGGGCTATCGCCGGGCCGACTCCGCCGCACAGGATTTCTCGTCCGCATTCGTCCGCGAGAGTGTTCACGGCAGCCTGCGGCGCTTGCGCACCGACTATGTGGACCTCCTGCAACTGCACGACCCGCCACCGGGCGAGGGCCTGTCGCGAGTCCTCAATGATCTGGTCGCGGCCGGCAAGGTGCGGGCGCTTGGCGTGTCGCTGCGCCGGCCGTCCGATGGGGCTTCGTTTCTCGGCGATGCGCGGATCGCCGCCGTGCAGGTGAACTACAACCTCACGGATCGGCGGGCCGAGGACTGTGGCCTGTTCGACGACGCGGCGCGGGCCGGCGCCGGGCTGATCATTCGCACGCCGCTGGTGTTCGGTTTTCTCGCCGATTCCGGCGCCGCGCGGGCGGATTTCGCGACGGGGGATCACCGCCGCCGCTGGTCCCAGGCCCAGAAGGACCTGTGGTCGGCGGCGCGCGAGAGGTTCGCGAGGCTGGCCGTGGATCGCACGCCGGCCCAGTTCGCGCTGTCGTTCTGTCTCGCTAGGCCGGACGTCTCGACGGCGATTCCGGGGATGCTCGACATCGCCCAGGTGGACGAGAACGCGGCCGCCGGATCCCTGCCGCCGTTGTCCTGGGCCTCTCTTCGGGAACTCGACGAGGTCCGGGACGGCGGCGCGTTTTTTCTCGGCTGACGGGCCGCGCCGGTCCCCGCCGACGGCAAATTTTAAAAAAGTCGACCGTGAAGAATCCCCAACCCGTTGAAACCGGGTTGATTTTTCTGCTCTCCAAGTAACCGATTTTGCAGGAAACCGGCTGTTTGGGGCTGGTTTTCTTGCGATTTGCGTTTGGCTTTGTTGGGTGATCCACTGTCCTGGATGAGTTTCACATCGCCGCAACCGTCCAAAACCTCCGCGAGCTCGCAAAGCTTGTTCCAAACCCGGCCTGAATACGATCAAGGGCTCCGCTGGACGACGACCGCGTCAAGACATCAACGACTTTTTCAACGGAATCAGCCCTTGTCGGTCGTTGGCCCTCCAGTTTAACTATGCGTATGATAAATGTCAGACCCGCCTGCGACCACGATGCCTCCCTTTTGCCCGAAATCGAACGCAGTTCCGGAGAGATATTCCGGCAAGTGCCCGGGCTGGAATGGATCGCCGACGACCATGTGCAATCAGAGCAACAGCATCGCGCCCTGATCGCGGAAGGCGTCTCCTTCGTTGCGGAACTAAAAGGCTATGGAACTGCGGCCTTTCTGAACGGAGAGGTGATGCCCGACGCCCTCCATATCTGGCAGATGGCAGTCCATCGCGATCAGCAGAGACGCGGCGTTGGGCGTAAGTTGATTGAAGCCGCGCAGCAGCTTGCCACCAATCGCGGGATCAGTGCACTCACCTTGACGACGTTCAGGGACGTGCCTTGGAATGAGATCTATTATCAACGGCTTGGTTTCATCGCACTGGATCGCGAAGAGCTCAACCCTCGGCTCAGGTCCGTTCTGGACGCTGAGAAACGAGCCGGGCTCCCCACAGCGCTTCGCTGCGCCATGAGGAAACTACTCTGATGCCCGCTCGGTCCCGATGAGTGGCCCTGCGACGAAGCACGGCGACTGGTCGGTATGAACACCCAGCGGACATGGGGTGTTGAGCAGCGCCGCAAGTGCCTGTCCGGCATGGAAGCGAGATTCCAGGCCCTTGCGGAGTTTCCGCTTCTTGCGGAGGAACGCAAGAAATACGACACACCGGTCCGCATTTTCCCCTAAAAGAGGCATCTGATCGTTTACCGGATCGAGGGGTCCGGCATTTTAATCCTGCGGGTCCTGCATGAGAACATGGACGTGCCCGGATATCGGGGCCACACCGCGCCGGGCGTCTACAAATTGCGGGTCTTCACCTCCGGCCAGAAACGTCGCGTCACCCCGGCCATCAAGCGCCAGATGAAACGCCGCGCCGCCGTCGAGCCGATCATCGGCCACCTGAAACACGGCCACCGCATGGGC
>JANQIL010000027.1 GCA_028282245.1 Magnetospira sp. | reverse complement strand
ACGTGATGATCGTCGCCGGCACCCTGACCAACAAGATGGCGCCGGCGTTCCGCAAGGTCTACGACCAGATGGCCGAGCCGCGCTGGGTGATCTCCATGGGGTCCTGCGCCAACGGCGGCGGCTACTATCACTATTCCTATTCCGTGGTGCGCGGCTGCGACCGCGTGGTGCCGGTCGACGTCTATGTCCCGGGCTGCCCGCCAACCGCCGAGGCCCTGGTCTACGGCGTCCTGCAACTGCAGAAGAAAATTCGCCGCACCGGCACCCTGTGGCGCTGAACCGGTCCGCGCCGGCGGACCGAAACGGGAAAAACGAGAGGGACCATGACGACGGTGGACAACGACACCCTGGCCGGGCTCGAGGAGGTCAAGGAGCGGGTCGAGGCGGCGCTTTCCCAGGACGTGCTGGACACCGATATCGTCCTCGGCGAGCTGGTGGTGACCGCGCGCCGCGAGGCCGTCGTCAAGGTCCTGAAATTCCTGCGGGATGATTCCAGTTGTCAGTTCAAGCAACTGGTCGATCTCTGCGGGGTCGACTATCCGGCCCGCGAAAACCGGTTCGAGGTCGTTTACAACCTTCTCAGCATGACCCTGAACCGCCGGGTGCGGGTCAAGGTGCATGCCGACGAGGACACGCCGGTTCCCTCCTCGGTGGAGATTTTCTCGGCCGCCAACTGGTTCGAGCGCGAGGCTTACGACCTCTACGGCATCCTGTTCGCCGGACATCCCGACCTGCGCCGCATCATGTGCGACTACGGGTTCGAGGGTCACGCCCTGCGCAAGGACTTCCCGCTCACCGGCTACGTGGAAGTGCGCTACGACGACGAACAGAAGCGGGTGGTCTACGAGCCGGTCAAGCTGACCCAGGATTTCCGCACCTTCGATTTCCTCAGCCCGTGGGAGGGTCCCGGCCCCCTGCCGGGCGACGAGAAGGCCCGGCGGACGGAGGGCGATGGCTGATGTCGGAAACCCATATCAAGAACTACAGTCTCAATTTCGGCCCCCAGCATCCCTCGGCGCACGGCGTGCTGCGGATGGTGCTGGAGATGGACGGCGAGATCATCGACCGCGCCGACCCGCACATCGGGCTGCTGCATCGCGGCACCGAGAAATTGATCGAGTACAAGACCTACGCCCAGGCGACCCCCTATTTCGACCGCCTCGACTACGTGGCGCCACAGAATCAGGAACACGCCTTCGTGCTGGCGGCCGAGAAGCTGCTCGACCTTGAGGTGCCACGTCGCGCCCAGTATCTGCGGGTGCTCTATGCGGAGATCGGTCGGGTTCTGAACCACGTGTTCAACGTCGTCGCCTTCGCGATGGACGTCGGCGGCATGACGCCGATGCTGTGGGGAGTCGAGGAACGCGAGCACCTGATGGAATTCTGCGAGCGGGTCTCCGGCGCGCGCATGCACATGAACTATTTCCGGATCGGCGGGGTGAGCAAGGACATGCCGGCCGGCCTGTCCGAGGACATCCTGGCATGGTCGGAGCGTTTCCCGGGAGTGCTCGACGACATCGAGGAACTGCTGACCGAGAACCGCATCTTCAAGCAGCGCTGCGTCGACATCGGGGTGATCACCGCCGAGCAATGCTTCGACTGGGGATTCACCGGCCCCAACCTGCGCGCCGCCGGCGTGCCCTGGGACCTGCGCAAGGCGCAGCCCTACGACGCCTACGCGGAAATGGATTTCGACGTCGCGGTGGGCCAGTACGGCGACAGCTACGACCGCTACCTGGTGCGCCTCGTGGAAATAAGGGAAAGCCTGAAGATTATTCGGCAATGTCTTGAAAACATGCCGGAAGGCCCCGTCGCCACCCCGAATCAGAAGGTGACTCCTCCGCCGCGCGCCGAGATGAAGACGTCGATGGAGGCCTTGATTCATCACTTCAAGCTGTTCACCGAGGGCTTCAAGGTTCCGGCCGGCGAGACCTACACGGCGGTCGAGGCTCCGAAGGGCGAGTTCGCCGTCTACCTGGTGTCCGACGGCACCAACCGGCCCTACCGGTGCAAGATACGCGCCCCCGGATACCCGCATCTGCAAGGCATGGACCTGCTGTGCAAGGGCCACATGCTGGCCGACGCGGTGACCAATCTGGGCTCGCTCGACATCGTGTTCGGAGAGATCGACCGATGACCCCGACAGGACAGGACTTCGCGCAGCCGGACGATTTCGAGTTCACGGCCGAGAACAAGGCAAGGGCGCAGGCGATCCTGGCCCGCTATCCGGAAGGGCGCCAGCAGAGCGCGGTGATGCCGCTGCTCGATCTGGCGCAACGCCAGCACGACGGCTGGCTGCCCCGGGCGGCCATGGATTACGTGGCGGACATGCTCGGCATGCCGCCGATCCGGGTCTACGAGGTGGCCAGCTTCTACACCATGTACAACCGCCGGCCGATCGGCAAACATCATGTGCAGGTCTGCACCAACATCGCCTGCCTGCTGCGCGGCTCCGACGACGTGCTGCACGCCTGCAAGGACAAACTCGACGTCGAGGTCGGAGAGACCACCGAGGACGGCCAGTTCACCCTCTCCGAGGTGGAGTGCCTGGGGGCCTGCTCCAACGCCCCGATGATGCAGATCGGCGACGACTACTACGAGGACCTGGACGCCGAGAGCGCCGGCCGGGTGCTGGACGCCCTGACCAGGGGCGAAACACCGACCCCCGGCCCGCAGAACGGGCGGCGGACCTGCGAGCCGATGGGCGGCCCGACCACCTTGGTCGAGGAGGAGTCCTGATGCTGCATGACCGCGACCGCATCTTCACCAACCTCTACGGACTCAAGGACCCCGGGCTGGTCGGGGCGCGGGCGCGCGGCGACTGGGACGGCACCAAGGCGCTGCTGGCGAAGGGCCGCGAGGCGATCATCGAGGAGGTCAAGGCGTCGGGCCTGCGCGGACGCGGCGGAGCCGGTTTCTCGACCGGCCTCAAATGGTCGTTCATGCCCAAGGAGATCGGCGAACGGCCGCACTACCTGGTGATCAACGCCGACGAGGGCGAGCCGGGCACCTGCAAGGACCGCGAGATCATGCGCCACGATCCGCACAAGCTGGTCGAGGGCGCCCTGCTGTCCGGTTTCGCGATCGGCGCGCACGTGTCCTACATTTATATTCGTGGCGAGTTCTACCGCGAGACCGAGGCCCTGCAACGGGCCATCGACGAGGCCTACGCGGCCAAGTTGATCGGTCCGGACAACGTCCACGGCTGGGATTTCGATCTCTACGTCCACCGGGGCATGGGAGCCTACATCTGCGGCGAGGAAACCGCGCTCATCGAAAGCCTGGAGGGCAAGAAGGGGCAGCCGCGCCTGAAACCCCCCTTCCCCGCCAACTGCGGTCTCTACGGCTGCCCAAGCACGGTCAACAACGTGGAATCCATCGCCGTGGTGCCGGAAATCCTGCGCCGAGGCGGCGCCTGGTTCGCCGGCATCGGCCGCCCCAACAACAGCGGCACCAAGATTTTCGCCATTTCCGGCCATGTGGAGAAACCCTGCGTGGTCGAGGACGCGATGAGCATTCCGTTGCGCGAATTGATCGAACGGCACGCCGGCGGGGTGCGCGGCGGCTGGGACAACCTTTTGGCGGTGATCCCCGGCGGCTCGTCGGTGCCGGTGATCCCGAAATCGGTCTGCAACAGTGCGCTGATGGACTTCGACAGCCTGCGCGAGGCGAAATCCAGTCTCGGCACGGCGGCGGTCATCGTGATGGACCAGTCGACCGACATCGTGCGCGCGATCACCCGCCTGGCCCGCTTCTACGCCCACGAGAGCTGCGGCCAGTGCACGCCGTGCCGGGAGGGCAGCGGCTGGATGTACCGGGTGCTGTCCAGGCTCGAAACGGGCCAGGGACGGATCGATGAAATCGACATGCTGGAAGAGGTGACCCGCCAAGTGGAGGGACACACCATCTGTGCCCTCGGCGACGCCGCCGCGTGGCCGATCCAGGGACTGATCCGGCATTTCCGGCCGGAACTGGAACGCCGGGTCGCGGCGCGCGGCGTAAGTCAAGTGGCGGTGTAGACGGGGTGGCTAGCAATGCCCGAACTCTTACGCAGGTTCGTTTCCAAACCCCGGCCCTCCCCATGCCGAGGAGCCATGGAACATCGACGCCCCTGGCAATTTCCTTCAGCCGTCAAACGGTACACCGGGTATACTTCCGCGGCCCGAAGACTACCGCACGGTGCATGTCTTCCTGGAGAACGGCAATGACGGATAAAAAATCATCCTCGTTATCGAGTACGACTAGGGATAACCGCCTTGTCATCGAAAAGCAGGGATATCGACCATCGACAAGCCCTTCGCACATTCCGCCAACCGCGCAGAAAGGTGCGAGCAGTAAGCAAAAAAGCGATAAATCGAAATAACTGGATGCTCGCCTAAAGTACGGTGATCGAGGATCGTTATGCCCAAACTGACCATTGACGGCATCGAAATCGAGGTGGAGGCGGGACTCACGGTGCTTCAGGCCTGCGAGCAGGCCGGCGTCGAGATTCCCCGATTCTGCTATCACGAGCGGCTATCCATCGCCGGCAACTGTCGGATGTGTCTGGTCGAGATGGAGCGCTCGCCGAAGCCGGTGGCCTCCTGCGCGATGCCGGTCGGCGACGGCATGGTGATCCGCACCGACACCGAGGCGGTGCGCCGGATGCGGCGCGGGGTGATGGAATTCCTGCTGATCAATCACCCGCTCGACTGTCCGATCTGCGACCAGGGCGGCGAATGCGACCTGCAGGACCAGGCGATGGCCTACGGCTCCGATCGCAGCCGCTTCGGCGAGTCCAAGCGGGCCGTCGAGTACAAGGATTTCGGGCCGCTGGTGAACGGGATCATGACCCGCTGCATCCACTGTACCCGCTGCATCCGCTTCATCACCGAGGTCGCCGGGGTGCCCGAATTGGGCGCCACCGGGCGCGGCGAGCACATGGAGGTCGGCACCTACGTGGCCAAGGCCCTGACGTCGGAGCTGTCGGGCAACATCGTCGACCTATGCCCGGTCGGC
Organism: Magnetospira sp.; assembly: GCA_028282245.1. Taxonomy (GTDB): domain Bacteria; phylum Pseudomonadota; class Alphaproteobacteria; order Rhodospirillales; family Magnetospiraceae; genus JANQGL01. Next base: position 71,303 of record JANQIL010000027.1, on the reverse strand, counting down.
GCGCTGACCTCGGCGCCCTACGCCTATCAGGCGCGGCCGTGGGAGCTGCGCAAGACCGAGAGCATCGACGTGCTGGACGCCCTGGGCAGCAACATCCGGATCGATTCCCGTGGTCCCGAGGTGCTGCGGGTGCTGCCGCGCAACCACGACGACGTCAACGAAGAGTGGCTGGGCGACAAGAGCCGCCACGCGGTGGACGGCCTCAAACGCCGCCGCCTCGACCGTCCCTACCTGCGCGGCGCCGACGGTCGGATGCGCGAGGCCTCGTGGACCGAGGCGCTGGACGCCGTGGCGGACCGCCTGCGCGACATACCGGGCACACGGATCGCGGCCCTGGCGGGCGATCTGGTGGATTGCGAGTCCGTGTTCGCGCTGAAGAGCCTGATGGCCGACCTCGGATCGCCGCACCTGGACTGCCGGCAGGACGGCGCGGCGCTCGACGGAACGGCCCGCGCCAGCTACCTGTTCAACAGCACCGTCGCCGGGATCGAGGCGGCCGACGCCCTGCTGATCGTCGGATCCGATCCGCGCCGCGAGGCCCCGGTGCTCAACGCCCGCATCCGCAAGCGCTGGCTGGCCGGCGGGTTCCCGGTCGGACTGCTCGGCGGCGATCCGGACCTGACCTACCCGGCGACCCACCTGGGAACCGATCCCGGGCTGCTGGCAAAGCTCGCCGACGCCCCGTTCGGCAAGCTTCTAACGGCCGCCACGCGACCGATGATCCTCCTCGGCATGACCGCCCTCGCCCGCCCGGACGGCGCCGCGATCCTGGCCGCCGCCCGCGCCCTGGCCGAGGCGGTCGGCGCGGCGACGGACGACTGGAACGGATTCAATGTCCTGCACACGGCGGCCGGCCGGGTCGGCGCGCTCGACCTCGGATTCCTGCCCGGCGACGGCGGCCTGAACACGGCGGGCATCCTGGACGCGGCGGACAACGGCGCTCTCGACGCGGTCTACCTGCTCGGCGCCGACGAGATCGCCCCCCAACGCCTGGCCAAGCCCTTCGTGATCTACCAGGGCCACCACGGCGACGCCGGGGCGCGGGCCGCCGACGTGATCCTGCCGGGCGCCGCCTATACCGAGAAGGACGCCACCTACGTCAACACCGAAGGCCGCCCGCAGCGCGCGCGGCGCGCCGTGTTCCCGCCCGGCGAGGCGCGCGAGGACTGGGCCATCCTGCGCGCCCTGTCCGGCGCCCTGGGCCGGCCGCTGCCGTTCGACAGCCTGCCCGAGCTGCGCGACGGGATGATCGAGGCCTGCCCGCACCTGGGCGACATCGACCATGTACGGCCCGCCGAGTGGACGGCGTTCGGACGCAACGGGCGCATCGACACGACGCCCCTCGGCCCGGGCATTCCAAACTATTACATGACCGACCCGATCAGCCGGGCCTCGGAAACCATGGCCCGGTGCACCCGGGCCTTCGTCAACCCGACGAGCGGGAGGACCGGAACCGATGGCTGAGTTTTTCGCGACCCCCGTCGGGCAGCTTCTTTGGATCACCCTCGCGATCCTCGCCATCGTGACGCCGGTGTTGCTCGGGGTGGCCTACCTGACCTACGCCGAGCGCAAGGTGATCGGCGCCGTCCATCGCCGCAAGGGCCCCAACGTGGTCGGCCCGTTCGGGCTGTTGCAGCCGATCGCCGACGGGGTCAAGCTGTTCCTCAAGGAAACCGTGGTCCCCACCGGATCGAGCCGGGTGGCCTTCATTCTGGCACCGATGATCACCTTCATCCTGTCGCTGATCGCCTGGGCGGTGATCCCGTTCGACGAGGGCCTGGTGCTGGCCGACATCAACGTGGGCGTGTTGTACCTGTTCGCGGTGTCGTCGCTCGGCGTCTATGGCATCCTGATGGCCGGCTGGGCGTCGAACTCGCGCTACGCCTTCCTGGGCGGTCTGCGCTCGGCGGCCCAGATGGTGTCCTACGAGGTCTCGATGGGCTTCGTGATCATCACCGTGCTGCTGCTGGTGGGGTCCCTGAACCTGTCCGACGTGGTGATGGCCCAGAAGGGCGATTGGGGGCTTTTCAACTGGCACTTCCTGCCCCTGTTCCCGATGTTCGTGATCTTCTTCGTCTCCACGGTGGCGGAGACCAACCGCCACCCGTTCGACCTGCCGGAAGCGGAAGCGGAGTTGGTCTCCGGATTCAACGTGGAATACTCGGCGATGACCTTCGCCATGTTTTTCCTCGGCGAATACGCCAACATGATCCTGATGGCGGCGATGACCAGCGTCCTGTTCCTGGGCGGCTGGCTGCCGCCGTTCGACGTGGCGCCGTTCACCTGGCTGCCGGGTCCGATTTGGCTGGCCCTGAAGATCTGCTTCGTGCTGTTCTTCTTCCTGTGGATCCGGGCCACCTTTCCGCGCTACCGCTACGATCAGTTGATGCGTCTGGGGTGGAAGATCTTTCTGCCGGCGTCGCTGGCCGCCGTGGTGATCGTCGCCGGCGTGCTGGTCGCGTTCGACATGGTTCCTCAGGCATCCTAGGGAAGGCGTGACATGGGATGGATCGACAAGACCGCGCGCACCCTCCTCTGGACCGAACTGGTCAAGGGGATGTCGGTGACGCTGCGCTACATGTTCAAGCAGCCGGTGACCCTGAATTATCCCTACGAGAAGGGATATCTCAGCCCGCGCTTCCGCGGCGAGCATGCCTTGCGCCGCTATCCCAACGGCGAGGAGCGCTGCATCGCCTGCAAGCTCTGCGAGGCCATCTGCCCGGCCCAGGCGATCACCATCGAGGCGGCGCCGCGCGACGACGACAGCCGGCGGACCACCCGCTACGACATCGACATGACGAAGTGTATCTACTGCGGCTTCTGCGAGGAGGCCTGCCCGGTGGACGCCATCGTCGAGGGACCGAACTTCGAGTACGCCACCGAGACCCGCGAGGAACTGTTTTACGACAAGGCGAAGCTGCTCGCCAACGGAGACCGTTGGGAGACCGAAATCGCCGCCCGCCTGAGGGATGACGCGCCCTACCGCTGAGCGGAGCGTCGCCCTTGGGGAGGGGATGAAATTGGGGGAGGCCGGAAACGCATGATCCAGGGCTTGGCTTTTTATCTGTTCGCCGGGATCGCGGTGCTGTCGGGCGTGATGGTCATATCGTCGCGCAATCCGGTGCACGCGGTGCTGTTCCTGATCCTCGCCTTTTTCAATTCGGCGGCCCTGTTCCTGCTGTTGGGAGCGGAGTTCCTGGCCATGATCCTGGTCGTCGTCTACGTGGGCGCGGTGGCCGTGCTGTTCCTGTTCGTGGTCATGATGCTCGACGTGAACTTCGCCGAGATGCGGGCCGGATTCCTCAATTACCTGCCGATCGGCGGCGCCATCGGGCTGGTTCTGCTGGCCGAGTTGCTGGTCATCGTCGGTGGCGCCCGCTTGGTCCCCGACACCCTGGCCACGGGGGCGGCGCCGATGCCGGCGGTCGACGTGGTGCACAACACCCGGGCGCTCGGCGGCCTGATCTACACCGACTACATCTATCTGTTCCAGGCCGCCGGCCTGGTGCTGCTGGTCGCCATGGTGGGCGCCATCGTGCTGACCCTGCGCCGCCGGCCGGGTGTGAAGAAGCAGCGCATCGAACAACAGATCGCGCGGCGCTCCAAGATCGAGGCCCGCGACATGCCGACCGGCGGAGGAATCTGACATGGAGATCGGACTGGGCCACTACCTCACCCTGGCCGCCATCCTGTTCACCCTCGGGGTGTTCGGCGTTTTCCTGAACCGCAAGAACGTCATCGTCATCCTGATGTCGGTGGAGTTGATGCTATTGGCGGTCAACCTCAACCTGGTCGCCTTCTCGGCCTTTCTGCAGGACCTGACCGGGCAGGTGTTCGCCGTGTTCGTCCTGACCGTGGCGGCGGCCGAGGCGGCCATCGGGCTGGCCATCCTGGTGGTCTATTTCCGCAACCGCGGCTCGATCGCGGTTGAGGACATCAACATGATGAAGGGGTAGGCCAGCCATGTATACCGCCATCGTCTTCCTGCCCTTTCTCGGCTTCCTGATCGCCGGCTGGCTGGCCCTGGTGACGCCGCGCGACAAGGCGCACAAGCAGCGGCTGGACCGCAACGCCCAGTGGGTGACCAGCGGCCTGATGCTGGTCTCCTGGGGACTGTCGGCGCTCGCCTTCGTGGAGGTCGGCCTGAACGGCCGGACGGTCACGATCGAGCTTCTGTCCTGGCTGCAATCCGGGGCGCTCGACGTGTCCTGGGCCCTCAAGATCGACACCCTGACCGTCGTCATGCTGGTGGTGGTGACCACCGTTTCGGCCATGGTGCATGTGTATTCCATCGGCTACATGCACCACGACCCGGACGTGCCCAGGTTCATGTCGTTCCTGTCGCTGTTCACCTTCTGCATGCTGATGCTGGTGACGGCCGACAATCTGGTGCAGTTGTTCTTCGGCTGGGAGGGGGTCGGCCTCGCGTCCTACCTGCTGATCGGGTTCTGGTACGACAAGCCGTCGGCCAACGCGGCGGCGATCAAGGCCTTCGTGGTCAACCGGGTTGGCGATTTCGGCTTCGCGCTGGGCATCTTCGCCACCTTCGTCCTGTTCCAGACCGTGGACCTGGACACCATTTTCGGCGCCGCGTCCGGACAGGCCGACGCCACCTTCCAGGTGTTCGGCATGGAGGTTCACGCGCTGACCGCCATCTGCCTGCTGCTGTTCCTGGGCGCCATGGGCAAGTCGGCCCAGTTGGGCCTGCACACCTGGCTGCCCGACGCCATGGAGGGCCCGACCCCGGTCTCGGCGCTGATCCACGCGGCGACCATGGTCACCGCCGGGGTATTCATGGTGGCCCGCCTGTCGCCGCTGTTCGAGTACTCGGAGACGGCGCTGCTGGTGGTTACCTACGTGGGCGCCGCGACCGCCTTCTTCGCCGCCACGGTCGGCCTGGTGCAGAACGACATCAAGCGGGTGATCGCCTATTCCACCTGCTCGCAGCTCGGCTACATGTTCTTCGCCTGCGGCGTGTCCGCCTATTCGGCCGGCATCTTCCACCTGATGACCCATGCCTTCTTCAAGGCGCTGCTGTTCCTCGGCGCCGGCTCGGTGATCCACGCCATGTCGGACGAGCAGGACATGCGCAAGATGGGCGGCATCCGGCGCCTGGTGCCGGCTACCTATTGGCTGATGGTCATCGGCTCGCTGGCCCTGGCCGGGATCGGGATTCCGGGCACCGGCATCGGATTCGCCGGCTTCTTCTCCAAGGACATCATCCTGGAAAGCGCCTGGGGCGCGCACAGCGCGGTCGGCAATCTGGCCTTCTGGCTTGGCATTGCCGCCGCCCTCATGACCGCGTTCTATTCCATGCGCCTTCTGATGATGACCTTCCACGGCGCGCCGAGGGCCGACGAAACCACCATGGCCCACGTGCATGAAAGCCCGAAGGTCATGATCGTGCCGCTGATCGTGCTGGCCGTCGGCGCCGTGCTGGCCGGCTACGCGGGCTACGAATTGTTCGTCGGCCACGAGGCGCCGCACTTCTGGGGCAACGCGATCTTCGTCGCCGAACACCACAACGCCCTGGAGAACGCCCACCACGCGCCGTTGTGGGTCAAGTGGCTGCCGCTGCTGATGGCCGTTGGCGGGCTTGCCCTCGGCTACCTGTTCTACGGCCCGATGAGCCACGTGCCGGGAATGCTGGCGGCCCGCTTCCGCTCGATCTACGACCTGCTGCTCAACAAGTGGTGGTTCGACGAGCTCTATGACGTGCTGTTCGTCCGTCCGGCCTTCGTCATCGGCCGGGTGTTCTGGAAGGGCGGCGACGGGGCGGTCATCGACGGTCTGGGTCCCGACGGCGTGGCGGCGCAGGTCATCGCGTGGTCGAAGCGGGCCACCCGGGTGCAAACCGGGTTCGTCTATCACTACGCCTTCGCCATGCTGATCGGGGTCGCCGGCCTGGTGACCTGGTATCTGTTCACTCAGGGATAGCGCGCGATGCAGTCGTTACCGATCCTCTCCATCGTCACGTTCCTGCCCCTGGCGGGCGCCCTGATCATCCTGTGGATCAGCGGCCGCCCCGAGGACGTGGCCCGCAACGCGCGCAAGACGGCGCTGTGGACGTCGCTCGCCACCTTCCTGCTGTCGCTGTTCATCTGGCTCGACTTCGATCCCGGCTCGGCCGCCTTCCAGTTCGAGGAGCGGGTCGTCTGGATGTCCGGTGTCGACATCGCCTACCACATGGGCATCGACGGCATCTCGTTGTTCTTCGTGCTGCTGGCCACGGTGCTCACTCCGATCTGCATCCTGGCCTCCTGGGAAAGCATCAAGGACCGGGTGAAGGAATACATGATCGCCTTCCTGGTCCTCGAAACCCTGATGATCGGCATGTTCTGCGCCCTCGACATGGTGCTGTTCTACGTCTTCTTCGAGGGCGTCCTGATTCCGATGTTCCTGATCATCGGCGTGTGGGGCGGGCCGCGCCGGGTCTACGCGGCGTTCAAGTTCTTTCTCTACACCCTGCTCGGCTCGGTGCTGATGCTGCTGGCCCTGCTGGCGATGTACTTCGACGCCGGAACCACCGACATCCCGACCCTGATGGCGCACGACTTCCCGGTGTCGCTTCAGACCTGGTTGTGGCTCGCCTTTTTCGCGTCGTTCGCCGTCAAGGTGCCGATGTGGCCGGTCCATACCTGGCTGCCCGACGCCCACGTGGAGGCGCCGACCGCCGGCTCGGTGATCCTGGCCGGCGTCCTGCTGAAGTTCGGCGGCTACGGGTTCCTGCGCTTCTCGCTGCCGATGTTCCCGGACGCCAGCCTGGAATTCGCCCCGCTGATGTTCGGCCTGTCCATCGTCGCGGTGATCTACACCTCCCTGGTCGCGCTGGTCCAGGAGGACATGAAAAAGCTGATCGCCTATTCGTCGATCGCCCACATGGGGTTCGTGACCGCCGGCGCGTTCAGCATGACGGCGCACGGCATCGAGGGCGCGGTGTTCCAGATGCTGAGCCACGGCATCGTGTCGGCCGCCCTGTTCCTCATCGTCGGAGTGGTCTATGACCGCATCCATTCGCGCGACATCGACGCCTACGGCGGACTGGTCCACCGGATGCCGGTCTACGCGGTGGTGTTCATGCTGTTCATGCTGGCCTCGGTGGGGCTGCCGGGAACCAGCGGCTTCATCGGCGAGTTCCTGGTCCTGATGGGGCTGTTCGAGGTCCACACCGGAGTCGCCGCGCTGGTCGCCACCGGTCTGGTGCTGGGTGCCGTCTACATGCTCTATCTGTACCGGCGGGTGGTGTTCGGCAAGCTGACCAAGGACCACCTCAAATCGATCCTCGACCTGAGCCCGCGCGAGATGGCGGTGTTCGCCCCGTTGATCCTGCTGGTGCTGTGGATGGGAATCTATCCGTCCAGCTTCCTGGAGCCCATGCATGCCTCGGTCGCACAACTGGTCGAACAGGTTCAGGCGGCCCAGGCCGCGTCGCCGGCCATGATGGCCACGCGCTAGGGAGGCCGCACGCCATGCAAGAAGAAACCGCGTTCAATATCGTCACGGTGATTCCCGAGATATTCCTGGCCCTGTCGGCGCTGGCCCTGCTCATGCTCGGGGTGTTCCAGAAGGACAGCGTCGCCGAGCGGCCGCGCACCGGCGGCCTGATCGCCCAACTCGCGATGGCGACCTGCGCCCTCACCCTGCTGCTGACCGCCAGCTACGGACGCGGGCCGGAAGTCACCATGAACGGCCTGTTCACGGCCGACGTCTTCGCGGTGTTTCTCAAGGTGCTGATCCTGGTCGCCTCGGGAACCGCCATTCTGGTGTCGCGAAGCTATCTGACGCTGCACAACAACAACCGGTTCGAATTCCCGGTCCTGGTCCTGTTCGCCACCCTCGGCATGATGATGATGGTGTCGGCCAACGACCTGATGAGTCTCTACATGGGCCTGGAGTTGCAGAGCCTGTCGCTTTACGTGCTGGCCGCCATCAACCGCGACAACCTGCGCTCCACCGAGGCCGGCCTGAAATACTTCGTGCTCGGCGCCCTGGCCTCGGGCCTGCTGCTCTATGGCATGTCGCTGGTCTACGGGTTCACCGGCACCACCAACTTCGACGTGCTGGCCGCGCACCTCACGGTCGACGGCAGCCTGGAGGTGTCGAGCGGCCTGATCGTCGGCCTCGTGTTCATGTTCGCGGGCCTCGCCTTCAAGGTGTCGGCGGTGCCGTTCCACATGTGGACCCCGGACGTCTACGAGGGCGCCCCGACCCCGGTCACCGCGTTCTTCGCGGTGGCTCCGAAGATCGCCGCCATCGGCCTGATCCTCCGGGTCATGGTCGGTCCGTTCGGGGATCTGGTGAGCCAGTGGCAGCAGTTGGTGGTGTTCGTCGCCGGCGCGTCCATGGTGCTGGGCGCCTTCGCGGCGATCGGTCAGACCAACATCAAGCGTCTGATGGCCTACAGCTCCATCGGCCACATGGGCTACGCCCTGGTCGGCCTCGCGGCGGGCACCGAGCAGGGGGTGCGCGGGGTGTTGATCTACGTCGCCATCTACCTGTTCATGAACGTCGGCACCTTCGCCGCCATCCTGTGCATGCGCCGCAACGAGCGGATGGTTGAATCGATTGACGATCTGGCCGGACTCGGCAAGCGACAGCCGGCGATGGCCCTGGCGCTCGCCGTGTTCATGTTCTCGCTGGCCGGCATTCCGCCGCTCGCCGGATTCTTCGGCAAGCTCTACGTGTTCATGGCGGCGATCGAGGCGGGACTGATCATACTTGCCGTGATCGGCGTCCTGGCCAGCGTGGTCGGCGCCTTCTATTACCTGCGGATCGTCAAGGTGATGTACTTCGACGAGGCGCTGGATTCGTTCGACCGTCCGATCGGCCCCGAGATGACCGCGGTCATGGCGGTGACCGGGGTCGTCGTGATGTTCTTCTTCCTCTATCCGGCGCCCGTCCTGTCCGGTGCCGAGGCCGCCACCGCCGCCCTGTTCGGCGGCGGATGACACCCTCCGCCCACCCCGCCTTCGTCCGCCTGGACGTGGTCGACAGCACCAATGACGAGGCCCGGCGGCGAGCCGAGGCCGGGGCGCCGCATCTGACCCTGGTCACGGCGCGCCGGCAGACCGCGGGACGTGGTCGGCGCGGACGGGCCTGGGTTTCGGACTCCGGAAACCTCCATTGCTCGGCCATCCTGCGCCCCGACTGCCCGCTCGACCGGGCGGGCCAACTGGGATTCGCGGTCAGCCTGGCGATGGCCGAGGCGATCGGCCCCGAGGCTCGCTGCAAGTGGCCGAACGATCTTCTGGTCAATGGCCGCAAGGTGGCCGGGATGCTGATGGAGAGCGCGACGCCGCGCGACGGCCGAATCGATTGGCTGATCGCCGGAATCGGCGTCAACCTGGCCCACGCCCCCGAAAGCACCGAGTTTCCGGCCACCTCCCTGAACGCCGAGGGACTGCGCGCGCGCGCCGTGGAGGACCTGCTCGACGCCTACGCCGACCGGCTGGCCACCTGGATCGGCGTCTGGACGGACAAGGGTTTCGCGCCGCTGCGCGCCGCCTGGATCGGACGCGCCCACGGAATCGGCGATCCGGTCACCGTGCGGCTGCCCCACGACACCCTGCGCGGCCGTTTCGCGGCGCTCGACGAGACCGGCGCCCTGGTGCTGGACAGCGGGGGCGAACCACGCCACATCTCCGTTGGCGACCTGTTCTTCGGCTGACCGGGATCCATCCATGCTGCTCGCCATCGACTCCGGCAACACCAACACGGTCTTCGCGATCTTCGACGCCGCCGGAACCCCGCGCGGCGAGTGGCGCTGCGCCACCGACAGCGGACGCACGGCCGACGAATACGGGGTTTGGCTGGCCCAATTGATGACGCTCAACGGGCTGCACCCGCGCGACATCAAGGCCGCCATCATCGGGACCGTGGTGCCGGCCAACCTGTTCAATCTGCGCACCCTGTGCCGCAAGTACTTCGGCTGCACGCCGATGGTGGTCGGCACGCCGGAGGTGGATCTCGGGCTGGAGATCCGCATGGACCGTCCGGAAGAAGTGGGCGCCGACAGGCTGATCAACGCCGTGGCTGCCTTCGCGGCGCACCGGGGCGCCCAGATCGTGATCGATTTCGGCACCGCCACGACCTTCGACGTGGTCGACGGCGATGGCAACTACGTGGGCGGGGCAATCGCGCCCGGCATCAACCTGTCGCTGGAGGCCTTGCACATGGCGGCCGCGCAATTACCGCGCGTCGCCATCGGGCGGCCCCGCGACGTGATCGCCAAGGGCACCGTGGAAGCCATGAAATCGGGTATCTTCTGGGGCTACGTGAGCATGATCGAGGGCATGGTCCGACGCATCCGCGACGAGTTCGGAACGCCGATGCGGGTGATCGCCACCGGTGGCCTGGCGCCGTTGTTCGCCGACACCACCGATTGCATCGATGCCGCCGATTCGGACCTCACCATGCGCGGCCTGCGGCTGCTGTACCTTCGCAACCAAGGAAAAGACGAAAATCGGGGAGACCGGGCGTGAGCGAGGGTGTCTACTGGCTGCCGCTCGGCGGAGCCGGCGAAATCGGCATGAACGTCTACCTCTACGGCCTGGGACCGGAGGACGACCCGGACTGGGTCATGGTCGACTGCGGAATCACCTTCAGCGACGGCTCGGTGCCCGGCGTCGACGTGATCCTGCCGGAAATCGGCTGGATCGAGGAGCGCCGCCACCGGCTGGCCGGGATCATCCTCACCCACGCCCACGAGGATCACCTGGGCGCCGTTCACCACCTGTGGCGACGCCTGCGCTGCCCGGTCTACGCGACCCCGTTCACCGCCGCCATGCTGCGCGGCAAGCTGACCGAGGCGCGCCTGGAAAACCAAGTGCCGCTGCACGAGATCCCGCTGTCGGGATCGTTCCAGGTGGGACCGTTCAAGGCGCGTTACGTCACCGTGACCCATTCGATTCCGGAACCCAACCTGCTGCTCCTGGAGACCCCGCACGGGCACATCGCGCACAGCGGCGACTTCAAGCTCGACCCCGCGCCGGTGATCGGCGAGGCGACCGACGAGGCCGCCCTGAAGGCGCTCGGCGACGCCGGAATCACCGCCCTGGTCTGCGATTCCACCAACGTGCTGACCGACGGCGACGGCGAGTCCGAATCCGATCTGCTGCCGGACCTGACCCGGCTGATCGGCGAGGCGCCGGGTCAGGTCGCGGTCACCTGCTTCGCCACCAACGTGGGGCGTCTGAAAACCATCGTGCGGGCGGCCATGGCCAACGGTCGCGACGTCTGCCTGGTCGGCCGCTCGCTGCACCGGATGAACGGGCTGGCCCGGGCCCACGGCCTGTTCGACGACCTTCCCGGCTTCGTGCCGGAAAAGGAGGCCGGCTACCTGCCCGACGACAAGCTGCTCTACATCTGCACCGGATGTCAGGGCGAGCCGCGCGGCGCCCTGGCCCGGATCGCCTTCGACGGACACCGCGACATTGCCTTCAAGGCGGGCGCCCGAGTCATCTTCTCGGCCCGAATCATCCCGGGCAACGAGTTGTCGGTGCAGCGGATCCAGAACGCCCTGGTGCGGCGCAAGATCGAGGTTCTCACCTGGCGCGACGCCCACGTGCATGTGTCCGGCCATCCGGCGAAGGGCGAATTGAAACGCATGTACGACCTTCTGCGGCCACGGATCCTGATGCCCATGCACGGTGAATCGGTGCACCTGCGCGAACAGGTGCGGTTCGCCCTCCAATGCGGAATCCCACGGGCCCGGGTGGCCGAGAACGGCAGCATGGTGCGCCTCGCCCCCGACGGGCCGGAAATCGTCGACGAGGTGCCGGTCGGCCGCTGGGGCCTGGACGGCATCCGCGCGGTGCCGTTCGACGGCGCGGTGCTCAAGGGGCGCGGCAAGGCGGTGTTCAACGGCACCGCCCACGTGACCCTGGTCCTCGACGGCCGGGGCAAGCTGGCGACGACCCCGCAAGTCAGCGTGCAGGGCCTGATCGAGGAGGACGAGGACGACCTGCTCGACGAAGCGGCGGACGCCGCCGCCGGCGCCGTCAACCCCCACGCGCGCGACGACGAGGAAATCTCGGAAGCGGTGCGAATCGCGGTACGCCGTGTGTTTCGCGAGGCGATCGGCAAAAAACCAACCACCAGCGTGCATCTGGTGCGGCTGTAGCGATTCCACATCGACAGGCCGCCTTGATATGCGTTAAGTGTGCCCCAATGATAACATGAGGCCAAACCGTCAAGCTGGGAGATTCAACATGATTGGACGTCTTAATCACGTGGCCATCGCGGTACCCGACCTGGAAGCGGCCACGGCAACCTACAAGAACGCTCTCGGCGCCGAGGTTTCGGAGCCGCACGACGTGCCGGAGCACGGGGTGACCGTGGTGTTCGTGAACCTTCCGAACACCAAGGTCGAACTGCTGCATCCGTTGGGCGACAAATCGCCGATCGCCAAATTCCTCGAAAACAATGCCGGCGGCGGCATTCACCACGTGTGCTACGAGGTCAAGGACATCCTGGCGGCGCGCGACAAGCTGAAATCCGAGGGCATGCGCGTGCTCGGCAACGGCGACCCGAAGATCGGCGCGCACGGCAATCCGGTGCTGTTCCTGCACCCGAAGGACTTCGTGGGTACCCTGGTCGAGTTGGAGCAGGCGTAACGCGCTTTCCGGGCGGATGGGCCGCCGGCGATCCATCCGCTTGGATAAACTCCGTCATATCCATGGGATCGCGCGCGAGGCCGGCTATCCTGCCTCGGCGCGGTCGCGGCACGGCCGAATGATCGCCGTCTCGCTGCCGTAGGGCAGACACGGCGCGAGGCCGCGCAGGCGAAGCGGTGGCACGAGCAATTCCGCGAGGGCGGCGGCGTATTCGTCGCGGTTACTGTTGTCGAGGACGATCAGCCCGTCGTCGCGAACCCAGTTCAGGGCCTCCCGCAGGCAGGCGACGCGGGCCCGGCCGTCGATCACGATGAGATCGAAGGTGGTCCCGGGCCGGCGAATGGCGGCCACGTAGTCGGCGAAGTCCCACCCCCTGTAACGGCCGGTTCGCGATCCGGCCCACGCGGTTTCGCCCTCGGCCAGGCGGCGCGGCGGCGCATGGAGCAGATCGGCCCGCGGATCGCCGTTGAGCAGGCGGCGCGTGATCTCCAGATAGCGCGAATCGTGCTCGGCCGACCACACGCGGGCGCAACGCCGCGCCAGCCACGCCGTGCTCGCCCCCGACCCGTACTCGAACGCCACGGCGCCGCCGTTGCGGGTCCGCAGAAACCGGTCGATCTCGCGAATCGCCGGAAAGGTCCACCACGGCACGTCGAGGTCGGCGAGCCGCTCCGGCCGCCCGATGGCCGTCATGCTGAGCAAGAGCGTCACGGCGGAACCGTCGTGCCAGCGTCGCCACGGCCAAGTTTCGCCGCTCCGTGTCGGGTGGGGTTTCGCGGGGTCGATTTGCATTGGGAGACTCGGGTCGGTTACCACAAGGGCGCAAAGTATAACGGTGCCGGTGGCGCACAGAAAGAAATGCCTATCCGGGACGCCTACCGCCAGATCGCCCGGCCGCTCCCCGGCAGGCCCAGGTCCGGCCACAGGGCATCGACCCTGCGGATCACCTCGTCCGACATCCGGATCTTGGTGCCCCAGTCGCGCTTGGTCTCCGGCGGCCATTTATTGGTGGCGTCGAACCCCAGCTTGCCGCCCAGGCTGGGCTCCGGCGACGCGAAATCCAGGTAGTCGATCGGCGTGTTCTCGATGGTCGTGATGTCGCGCACCGGATCCATGCGGGTGGAGACCGCCCACATCACGTCCTTCCAGTCGCGGGCGTCGATGTCGTCGTCGACCACGATCAGCCACTTGGTGTACATGAACTGGCGCAGGTACGACCACGCCCCCATCATCACCCGCTTGGCGTGGCCCGGATAGGCCTTCTTCATGGAGATGACGGCGATTCGATAGGAGCAGCCCTCGGGCGGCAGCCAGAAGTCCACCACCTCTGGAAACTGCTGTTGGAGCAGCGGAATGAACACCTCGTTCAGGGCCTCGCCCAGCACGCTCGGCTCGTCGGGCGGACGCCCGGTGAAGGTCGACAGATAGATCGGCTTGCGGCGCATGGTGATGGCGTCGACCTCGAACACCGGAAACCGCTCGACCGCGTTGTAGTAGCCGGTGTGATCCCCATAGGGTCCCTCGTCGGCCTCCTCGTCCGGCAGCACGTGCCCTTCGAGCACGATCTCGGCCGTCGCCGGCACCTTCAGCGGCAGCGTCTTGCAGTCGGCGAGCGCCACCTTGGTGCCGCGCAGAAGACCGGCGAACTGATACTCGGACAGGGTGTCCGGAACCGGCGTGACGGCGGCCAGGATGGTTCCCGGATCGGCCCCGATCACCGCCGCCGCCGGGAACTTGCCCTTGCCCGCCGCGACCCAGCGCGCGAAGTGCTGCGCCCCGCCGCGATGCTTCAGCCAGCGCATGACGCAGCGGTTTTTCCCCAGCACCTGCATGCGGTAGATGCCGAGGTTGAAATCATCGGTGCGCCCCCTGCCCGGCCCGTGGGTGACCACCAGCGGCCAGGTGATGAGCGGCGCCGGCTCGCCGGGCCAGCAGGTCTGGATCGGCAACGCGGTCAGGTCCACCCGGTCGCCGTCGAGCACCACCTCCTGGCACGGCGCCTGGGCGGTGGATCTGGGCTTCATCGACAGCACCTGCCGGACCATCGGCAGCATGCCCATCGCCTCCCTGAGGCCGCCCGGCGGCTCCGGCTGGCGCAGAAAGGCCAGGGTCTCGCCCACTTCGCGCAGCCGCGCAATGTCGCGGTCCATGCCCAGGGCAACCCGCTCCACGGTGCCGAACAGATTGACCAGCACCGGCATTCCATGGGGCGTGCCATCCTCGCGCACCGGATTTTCGAACAACACCGCCGGTCCCCGCTCGGCCAGCAGGCGGGTCTGGATCTCGGTCATTTCCAGAACCGGGGACACCGGCGCCGCGACCCGGCGCAGAAGGCCTCGCCGCTCCAGGAGCGCCATGAAATCGCGCAAGCTCTCGTAGGGCATCGAACCTCCTGCGTCTTTCGGGGAGGCCGGATTATGCCACAGCCGAGCCGGCGCGAAACCGTTTTCCCGGACGCGGCCCAGGCGCGCCAAACAAGCTCGATTTCCTCGTCAAGTCGCAAGGCGCGGTCGCGCGCGACGGCATGGCGCGACCTCTCGGGATCGGTGGCGGATGGCTGCCGCGTCCCATCACAGATCGCGCGGCCGCACGAAGCGACTCAGGGTGCCAACGCCGGTCCGGACGCCGGTCCAGGCCGCTCCCGGCACCTCGAAAGTCAACACCGCCAGGGCGGCGGTGGGAAACTTCCTGCGGACCCCGGTCAGCGCCTCCGCCGGCCCGACCCCGGCCAGGCGCAGGGTGAGATCCTGCAAGGTCGGATTATGGCCGATCATCAGCACCGAGCCCAGGTTCGGATCGACGCGCCCCAGGCGGCCCTCCAGGCCGGCCGCGTCGTCGTCATAGATCTCGCGCTCCAGCAACACCGGAACCTCGAACGACCATGCGTCCTGGACATGCTCCATGGTCTCGCGGGCCCGCCGGGCGGCGGAACACAGGATCAGGTCGGGGCGCAGGCCCTCGCGCGCCATGTGGTCGCCCATCGCGCGCGCGGCGCGGCGACCGCGCGGAGCCAACGGCCGATCGAAGTCCGGCAGGTCCGGCTTGTTCCACGCCGACTTGCCGTGACGAAGCAGGTAGAGGGTTTTCATGACAGAAACGTGAGTGTTGGTAACGCCATGCCGACTCGCTATGGTAACGTCTGGCGGGGTCGGAACGCCATCCTTTCCCGCCAAAAATCTCATAACCCGCGAGGACCTCCGAGATGGACGAGCAGGCCGCAACCAAATCCAGACAGGAGTCGCCCGGCCGGCTCATCAACCGGGAGGTCTCCTGGCTGGCCTTCAACGCTCGGGTGATGGAGGAAGCCCACAACACACGCCATCCGCTGCTCGAACGGGTGCGCTTCCTGTCCATCTCGGCGTCGAACCTGGACGAGTTCTACATGGTCCGCGTGGCCGGCCTGCGCGGCCAGCTGCACGCCGGAGTCAAGGCGCTGTCCGACGACGGCCTGACCCCGACCGAACAGCTCGACGCCATCCACGAGGTGGCCGTGCGCCTGCAAACCGACCAACAGGCCTGCTGGCTGCAATTGAAGGCGGAACTGGCCGGCGCCGGAATCCGCGTGATGGGGCCCGGCGACCTCTGCAACGAGGACCGGGTCTGGCTGGACGGCCACTTCATGACCCACATTTTCCCGGTCCTGACGCCGCTGGCCATCGATCCGGCGCATCCGTTCCCGTTCATTCCCAACCTCGGGTTCTCGCTGGTCAAGCTCCTGCAACGCCGTGGCGGCGAGGAGACCATGCGGGTCCTGATCCCGGTGCCGCACCTGGTCGACCGCTTCATTCGCCTGCCCGACAAGGAGGACATCCGGTTCATCGCCATCGAGGACGTTATCGGGCTGTTCATGGACAGCCTGTTCCCCGGCTTCACCGAACTCAAGGGCGGCACCTTCCGGATCATTCGCGACAGCGAGATGGAGATCGACGAGGAGGCCGAGGATCTGGTCCGAACGTTCGAATCGGCCCTCAAGAGGCGGCGGCGGGGGTCCGTGATCCGGCTTTCGATGAAGGCCGGCATGCCGAACGATCTGGCCGATCTGGTCGTTCGAGAACTGGGCTCGGAGGACAAGGAAGTGTTCCTCCTGGACGGGCTTCTGGGTCTGGTCGATATCAAGACGCTGATCGTCGACGATCGCCCGGACCTCCAGTTCAAGCCCTACGCGGCGCGTTTCCCGGAACGGGTCCGCGAGATGGGCGGCGATGTCTTCGCGGCGATCCGCAAGAAGGACATGATCGTCCATCACCCCTACGAGAGCTTCGACGTGGTGGTGCAGTTCGTGCGTCAGGCGGCGCGCGACCCGGATGTCGTGGCAATCAAGCAGACCCTCTATCGGACCAGCAACAACTCGCCGGTCGTCGCCGCCCTGATCGAGGCCGCCGAGGCCGGCAAGTGGGTGACCGCGATGGTCGAGTTGAAGGCGCGGTTCGACGAGGAGGCCAACATCCGCTGGGCCCGCGACCTGGAGCGGGCCGGCTGCCAGGTTGTCTACGGCTTCATGGACAAGAAGACCCACGCCAAGGTCAACCTCGTGGTGCGCCGAGAGGCCGGCGGCCTGCGCTCCTACGTCCATTACGGAACCGGCAACTACCATCCGATCACCGCCAAGATCTATACCGACCTGTCGTTCTTCACCTGCGATCCATTGCTGTGCCAGGACGCGGCGCGCATCTTCAACTTCATGACCGGCTACGCGACTCCCTCCGAAATGGGGAAGCTGTCCTACGCCCCGGTGAACCTGCGCGAGGTCCTGGTCGAGCACATCGACCGCGAGATCGCGTTCGCCCGGGACGGCAAGCCGGCCATGATCTGGGCCAAGATGAATTCGCTGGTCGACCGGCGGATCATCAAGAAGCTCTACGAAGCATCCGAGGCGGGCGTGCTGATCGACCTGGTGATCCGCGGCATCTGCTGCCTGCGCCCCGGGGTGCCGGGGATGTCGGACAACATCCGGGTCAAGAGCATCGTCGGCCGGTTCCTGGAGCATTCCCGCATCATCGCCTTCGGCAACGGCGAGAAGCTGCCATCGCGCCAGGCCAAGCTGTTCATCTCGTCCGCCGACTGGATGGGCCGCAACCTCAACCGGCGGGTCGAGACCCTGGTGCCGATCGAGAACCCCACCGTGCACGAGCAGGTGCTCGACCAGATCATGATCGCCACCTTCAAGGATAACCTGCAAAGCTGGGTGCTGTCGGCGGACGGCAGCTACACCCGCCTGGTTCCGGACGACGACGAGGGATTCAACTGCCATACCTACTTCATGACCAATCCCAGCCTGTCGGGGCGTGGCCGTCTGATGAAGAAGGATCTGGCGCGCATTCCCAAGCTGACCCTGGACCTGAAGGACTAGGAGGGTGACCGACGGCGATTTGCCGCAGGGCCGTAGCGCGGTTGTCGACATCGGCTCCAACTCGGTTCGCTTGGTGGTGTTCCATGGCCAGACCCGGACGCCGATCCAGATCTTCAACGAGCGCGCCCTGTGCGGTCTCGGCCGAGGCCTGCGGACGACCGGCCACCTGAACCGGGAAGCGGTCGAGATGACCTTCAACACCCTTAAACGGTTCACCCTGTTGACCCGGGCCATGGGAGTCGAGCGGATCGATCTGCTCGCCACTGCGGCGGTGCGCGACGCCACCGACGGTCCCGATTTCGTGGCCGAGATCGAACGCCGCTTCGGGCTTCCGGTCACCGTGCTCGGCGGCCGGGACGAGGCCCAATTGGCGGCCATGGGCGTGATTTCCGACTGGCCCAGGGCGACCGGCCTGATGGGCGACCTGGGAGGCGGCAGCCTCGATCTGGTGGCCCTGAAGGACGGCGACTACGGCGACTACAGCACCCTGCCGCTGGGCATCATCTACCTGTCCGAGGCCTGCGGCGGCGACGTGCAGGCGGCCAAGGGGATCATCGATTCGCACCTCGACGGCCTGCCGTGGCTGGAGGAGGCCGCCGATCGGACCTTCTTCCCGGTCGGCGGATCCTGGCGCGCGCTGGCTAGGGTACTGATTCTGATCACAGACTATCCCCTACACATCGTCGACAATTACACCCTGCCGCTGGACGCCGTGCTCGACCTCGCCAAGGAAGTGGCGAGGATGGGCCCGCAGGATCTGGACGCCTTTCCGACGATCTCGACGCGCCGCCGGGCCTCCCTGCCGCTGGCCGCCCAGTTGCTGCGGCGAATCGTCAAGCGGGCGCGTCCGGCGCAGGTGACCTTCTCCGCCCATGGCATGCGGGAGGGATTTTATTTCAAGGCATTGCCAAACGATATTCGCAAAATGGATCCCTTGATCCGAACCTGCGTGGCGGTCGCCCAGCGGGATGCCCGCTACCAGGGCGACGGCCGCGACCTGATCGCCTTCACGGCACCGCTGTTCGCCGACGAATCGTTCGAGGAGCAGCGCCTGCGGGTCGCCGCCTGTCACCTGTGCGACGTCGCCTGGCGCGAACACCCCGACTACCGGGCCGAACAGGCGTTCCACAGGGTTCTCAAGCTGTCGGTGGCCGGGCTGACCCACGCCGACCGGGCACGCCTGGCACTGATCCTCCATCAGCGCTACAACGGCGCCACCAACCTGCCCGCCGCGGCCCGGGTGATGAGTCTGGTCACCGACGAGGAAGCGCGGCATGCCCGCCAGGTCGGACTCGCGTTGCGCCTGGGCGCGACCCTGAGCGGGGGCGTGCCGGGCCTGCTGACCCGGGTGACCCTGGAATTCACCGGCACCACCCTGATCCTGCGGGTTCCCGAGGACGACAGCGTGTTCGCCAGCGAGGCGGTCAACCAGCGCCTGCAATCCCTGGCCAAGGCCATGAAGGTGCGCGGCTGGATGTCGGGTGGTGGTTAGCCCGGCTCCTCGACCGCCACCACTTTCGCCTTGCCGTCGCGCACCGCCAGCGCCAGATCGCCATCCCGCAACCGCAGGGCGTCGGCCCCGAATACCTCGCGGCGCCAGCCGTTCAGGGTCTTGACCGCCGCCGCCTCGCCGAACGCCGCGATCTGCTCCAGGTCGTCGCTGGACGCCAACAGCTTCTGCGCCACGTCATGCTCCTGGCAGCGCAGCTTCAGCAGCACCTTCAGAAGCTCGCCGATCGGTCCGGCGTTTTTCGGCAGGGTGTCGCGCGGTGGGGCCTCGGGCAGTTCGGACTCCGGCAGCGCAAGGCCGCGCGCCACCGCCTCCAGGATTGCCCGTCCCTGCCCACCCTCGGCCATGCCGCGCCCCATGCCGCGCACCCGCGCCAGATCCTCGGCGGTGTCCGGAAGATGGTGGGCGATTTCCAGAAGCGCCTCGTCGCGCAGCATCCGGTTGCGCGGAATATCGCGGTGTTGCGCCGCCTCCTCGCGCCATGCCGCAAGCTCGCGCAGCACCGCGAGCATCCGCGGCTTGCCGCCGCGGCCCTTGATCCTCCGGTACATCTGGCGCGGATCGGGCAGATAGGTCGCCGGGTCGGACAGGATGTCCGTTTCCTCGGTCAGCCAGTGGGCGCGGCCGGTTTCGTCGAGCCGCCGGTTGAGCTTTTCGTAGATCACCCGCAGGTGGGTGACGTCGGCCAGGGCATAGGAGACCTGGCGGTCGGTCAGCGGCCGCTTCGACCAGTCGGTGAAGCGCGAGGACTTGTCGACCCGCGCCTTGGCCAGCTTGGCGGCCAGGTTCTCGTAGGAGACCGCGTCGCCGAATCCGCAGACCATCGCCGCGACCTGGGTATCGAATATCGGCGCCGGCACCCGCCCGGTCTGGTGAACGAAAATCTCCAGGTCCTGGCGCGCCGCGTGGAACACCTTGACCACGGACGGATCGTCCATCAGGGCATGAAGCGGACCGAGATCAAGTCCCTCGGCCAGCGGATCGACCGCGCGGGCCTCTTCCGGACCGGCCAGTTGCACCAGGCACAACCTTGGCCAGTAGGTCTTCTCCCGCATGAACTCGGTATCGACGGCGACGTAGGGCGCCCGGGCCAGCCGCCGACAGAACTCGGCCAGGGATTCGGTGTCATCGATCACGGACATGGCATCCTCTTACACGGAAAACCCGTCCGGTCCCACAAAATTTAAACGACATTTTATTTAAATTATCGACAAAATCAAAAATATAAAATGCTCTCGAAATTGGAATAAATATTATTATTTTTAGTGTCAGACGCATGAATGTTAGGGTCCGCATATCGAGCGAGCTAAATTAAATCGTCGGAATACTGTCGGAGACAAGCCATGAACACCGTGCCGCCGATCCTTCCGCCCGATGTCGATCCGCTCTCCGCCCTTCAGCCCAAGACGACGACCGAGGACGAGCCGAGCGATTCCGAGGCGACGCCCGACGATGCGGCCACCGACACCGTTTCGCCGGCCGATCCGGCAACGCCGGTCGAGGGGATTCCCGGCGACCCGGGCGACCTCGACACCGGCCGGCTGGAAGACATTCTCCAACGGATTTCCGACGAACTGTCCGACTACGACTCCCGTCGCCCGCTGCTGGGGGGACTCTCCGAAGGCTACGGGCCGGATGGCGGGATCGAGGGACCGAGCTGGACCGACCTCGGCGTCGGTCATCTGATGCCGCTGATGTTCGAGACCGCCCACGACGCCGGGGGACGCGACGTCGGCGCGGCGACCCGAGCCGCAGAGCGACACCCGGAACCGCTGCCCTCCGCGCGGCAGCCGGCCGACTCCGAGGGGTCCGGCGACCCGGCCGATCCAGCCGATCCGAACCCCGATCCGGGTGGCGGCGGCGGCGCGGACGCCCCGGTCACCCTCGTCGGCACGTTCGGCGACGACAGCCTGAGCGGTGCCGGCGGCGACGACAGCCTGGACGGCAGTTTCGGCGACGACACCCTGAACGGCCTGGGTGGCAACGACAGCTTGAACGGAAGCTGGGGCGAGGATCACCTCGACGGCGGCGACGGCGACGACGTGCTGATCGGCGGCCACGACGAGGACGTGCTGATCGGCGGCGCCGGGAACGACCTCTTGATGGGTGGCAACGGCGACGACGTGCTGACCGGCGGCGCCGGAGACGATCGCCTGGAGGGCGGCGACGATGACGACATCTACGTGATCGGTCCCGATGCCCTTGGCGATACCGACCTGATTCTCGATTCGGGCGGCACCGATACCCTGCGGTTCGACGGCTTCGACCCGTCGACCGAGGTGCAATCGGTGGTGCGCGACGGCGACGACCTGCTGTTCGACTTCGCCGACGGCGGCAGCCTGCGGCTGAGCGATTTCTATGCCGGGCACGCCATCGAGCGGTTGGAAGTGGACGGCAACCTGTATGCGACCAGCGCCGACGCGTCCAGCCCGCTGACCTTCGATCAGTTCATCGCCGGCACCCAGGATCTCATCCTCGAAGGCACCGCCGGGTCCGACACCCTGGACGGCGGCGCCGGCAACGACACCCTGAGCGGGCTCGACGGCGCCGACCACCTTACCGGTGGCGACGGTGACGACCTGATGTATGGCGGCGGCACGGACCTCAGCGTCTACGACCGCGCCGACGTGCTCGACGGCGGGGCCGGCGACGATCGCCTGTACGGAGGCTGGGACGACGACACCCTGATCGGCGGCGACGGCCGGGACAGCCTGTTCGGCGAATTCGGCGACGACAATCTGTCGGGCGGGGCCGACGACGACAGCCTGGACGGCGGATTCGGCGATGACGTGCTGTCGGGCGGCGACGGCGACGACCGGTTGGATGGCGGATTCGGCGACGACACCCTGTTCGGCGAGGCCGGCGTCGACCGACTGATCGGCGGCGTGGGCGACGACACCCTGGACGGCGGCGATGGCGACGACACCCTCACCGGCAACAACGGAAACGACGTGTTCCTGTTCCGGCGCGGCACCGGGGCCGACACGGTGACCGATTTCACGGCTCTCTCGGCCGGCGCCGCCTATGCCGACCGGATCGACCTGTCCGACCATGGATACAGTGGCTTCGCCGATCTGACCATTGGCGACGATCCCAATGGCAACGCCGTCCTTGATCTCGGGGGCGGCGACCGCGTGACGTTCACCGGAGTCGCGACCGACGACCTGGGCGCGGCCGACTTCAGCTTCTGATCCGCGCATCCGGAGATGACTCCATGATCCCCGACGCCCCCCCGATACCGTTCCACCAAACCCTGCGCGACGGCCGCCGAACCCTTGCCCACGTGGCCGGGTTCAGCTTCGTGATCAATTTTCTGGCGCTTGTGGTGCCGGTCTACATGATCCAGGTGTTCGACCGCGTGCTGACCAGCCGCAGCGGCGACACCCTGATTGTCCTGACCATCGGCGCGATCGTCGCTTTCCTGGTCCTCGCCGCGCTCGACCTGGTCCGGTCCAGACTCCTGGTGCGCCTGGGCCGCCTGCTCGACGCCCGTCTCGCGGGGCCGCTGGCGCGCGCCCTGGCCAACCCGTCGGCGTCCCGTCGCGATCCGGCGCGGCTGCGCGACCTGGAGGTGCTGCGCGGATTTCTGTCGGGTCCGGCGATGACCGCCCTGCTGGATGCTCCGTGGGTGCCGTTGTTCGTCGGCCTGATCGCCTTGTTGCATCCGGCGCTCGGCGGCGTCGCCCTGCTCGGCGCCCTGGCCCTGTTCGGTCTCGCCTGGTTGAACGCGCGGCTATCGGGAAGAGCCCTGGACGCCGCGCGGGGCGATGGATTGCGCAGTCGCGATCTGGCGGCGGCCCTCAACCGGAGCGCCGAGTCCGGATCGGTGCCCGGCCTCGCGATCGGTCTCGCCGACCGCTGGGCAACGGCCAATGGAGCGGCGCTGTCCGGTCAGGCGGAAGCCGCCGACCGCGCCGGCACGGTGATGGCGGCCAGCCGTTTCGTGCGCCTGTCGCTACAGGTCGGCATGCTCGGACTCGCCGCCTGGCTGGTCATCGGTGGCGCCCTGACGCCCGGCGCCATGATCGCGGCGTCAATCATTCTCGCCCGCGCCCTGGCCCCGGTCGAGCAGGCGATCGGCCTTTGGCGGCAGGTGGCGGCGGCGGTCGAGGCCTACAAGAGGCTGCGGGACGTCGCCATCGACGCGCGGGACACCGGCAACCGGATGCAATTGCCGGCACCGACCGGCGACCTGCGTCTCAACCGCGTCGCCTGCTTTCCGGCCGGCGCCGACGCGCCGATATTCGCCGGCATCACCCTGAGCGTGCGGCCGGGCCAGGTGCTCGGACTCACCGGCCCCAGCGGCAGCGGCAAGACGGCGCTGGGGCGGATCATGCTCGGTCTCGACTCGCCACACCAGGGCAGCGCGCGCCTCGATGGCGCCGACATGAGGACGTGGTCCACCGCCGCCGACCGCCAACACCTCGGATACATGCCGCAACAGGGCGAACTGTATCCGGGCAGCCTGCGCGACAACATCGCGCGGTTCACAGGCGCGACGCCGGAAGCGGTGATCGCGGCGGCCGAGGCGGCCGGTGTCCACGGGCGCATCCTGGCCCTGCCCGAGGGCTACGATACCCTCGTCGAGAGCGGCGCGGCGCCGCTGGCGGCCGGCCTCCGCCAAGGCATCCTGCTGGCCCGGGCACTGTTCGGCGACCCGCAACTCGTGGTCCTTGACGAACCCTACAGCACCATGGACGGCGACGGCGTCGACGCCCTGATCCGCGCCCTCACCCTGCTCAGGGCGCGGCGCGCGGTGGTCATCGTGATCGCCCACCGGCCGAGCCTGCTGGCCCGTTGCGATCGCATCCTGACATTGCGCGATGGCACCGCGCGACTCACCGAGCGGCGCGACCGGCCCGACCTGAGGCTGATGACCCAAAACGGCGCCCAGGTGGCGGCGGGAGGACAGTGACATGACATTCGATCCGAAACCCATGGCCGATCGCTTGGCCCAACTGGGCAGCCGGCTGCGGCAGGCCCTGCGCCGCCGGCCTGGCGGGCAACCGGCGGCGGCCGCGCCGGCCGGCGGCGATGGCGGCGCGCTGGACGCCTCCCTGCGCGGCTGGCGTATCACCGGCTGGATGGTCGTTGGCGGCTTCGTCGGCGGCTTCCTGTTGTGGTCGGCGGTCACCCGGCTCGACGCGGCGGCCATCGCCCAGGGCGTGGTCGGGGTGGAAAGCAACCGCAAGACAGTGGCCCATCTGGAGGGCGGAATCGTCAAGCACGTCCACGTCGGCGAGGGCGATCGCGTGGCGGCCGGCGAGGTGCTGGTCAGTCTCGACGACACGCAGCCGCGAGCGGCCCTCAGACTCCTCGACAAGCGTCGCCTGGCGGCCCTGGCGGAGCAGGCGCGCCTGCGCGCCGAACGCGACGGCGGCGGCGAGATCGTGTTTCCCGACGAACTTCTCGACCGGGCCGCGGAATCCGACGTGGCCGACCTATTGGTTTCCCAGGTCGACCTGCTGCACAGCCGCCGCGACCGTGTGAGCGGTCAGGAAACGATCCTCCGCGAGCGGATGGCCAAGCTGCGCCAGGAAATCCGGGGCCACGAGGCGCAATTGGCCGCGCAGCGCGAACGGCTGTCCCTGCTGCGCGAGGAGCAACAGGTTCTGGAACCTCTGGGCAAGAAGGGCCTGGTGGCAAAAACCAAGCTGCTGGAACTGCGGCGCGCCGTCGCCGAAACCAAGGGCAGCGCCGGAGAATACGCGGCGCGGATCGCGCGCGACCGCGACGCGATGGCGGAAATCCGCGCCCAACTCGCGCAGCCGCGCGACCTTCAGCGCAACCAGGTGGCGGACAACATGAGCAAGGTCCAGGAGAGACTGGCCGAGCTGGACGAACAGATCGCCGCCGCGCGGGATGTCCTGACGCGCACCGAGGTGCGGGCGCCGACCGCCGGCCGGGTGGTCGACCTGCGCATTCACACGCCGGGCGGCGTGGTGAGGCCGGGGGAGCCGCTGCTCGATCTGGTTCCGGACACCGATACCCTGGTGGTCGACCTGCGGATCGATCCGCGCGACATCGACATCGTCCACGAAGGCATGCCGGCCCAGGTCCGCCTGACCGCGTTCAGTTCCCGCACCACCCCGCCGCTGGACGGCACCCTGGTCTCGGTTTCGGCCGACCGGGTCAGCGACCCGGCGAACGGCCGCGCCTACTTCATCGGCCGGGTCGCTCCCGATGCGGACTCGTTGGGTCGCCTGCGGCTGAGTCCCGGCATGCAGGCGGAGGTCTTCCTGGTCGCCGCCGAACGCACCGTGCTGGACTATCTGGTCGAGCCGCTGGTTCGCAGCCTGCATCGAGCCGGCAGGGAATTCTGAACCGCTCCGGAATTCAGGTCTGATTATTCAAAAAACCTTTCGCTCCTGAGGGATGGATTCTCACGATGTGGGGGTCCTTCGGCCCGGCCAGACAATCGGCCGGGCCCTTTTTTTGCCGTTCGCCCGATCAGCCGCCGGACGCCTCCTCCAGGAGCGAGAGCACGACCGCCAGGAGGTGTTCCGAGTCGGCGGGCTTGTGCAGGTGGCGCACGGACCTGTCACGGAATTCACGCAACCGGTATCGCGACGTGTCGCCGGTGACCACGACACCCGGCACCACATGGCCAGAAACCTCCTCCAGCGCCTTGATCAGGTCCAATCCGGTATCGGACAAGCCCTCGAACCGGTAATCGGTGACCACCACGTCGGGCGCGAAGCCGTCCTCCCGGCAGCGGCGCAGGGCCATCTCCGGCGACTCCGCGGTCAGCACCCGGAAGCCCTGCGACTCCAGATACAGACCGAGGGCCTCGCGCGCCGCCGCGTCGTCCTCCACCACCAGAATGGCCCGCGACGCGGCGTTGCGCGGCGGCGCCGGCTTCGGGGTCTCGGACACGGCGACGGCGGCCGGCATCGCCGCGACCGGCACCAGGATCCGGAACACGGACCCCTTTCCAACCCACGATTCGACCTCCACCCGGTGACCCAGGAGACGGCCAATCGCGCGCACGATGGAGAGTCCCAACCCGAGGCCGCGATCACCCCTCGCGTCGCCGGTCCCCAGTTGGGCGAACTCCTTGAACACATAATCGAGTTGCCGCGACGGAATGCCCGGACCGCTGTCCCAGACCTCGATCGCCGCAAGGGGTCCGCGCCGCCGGCATCCGACCAGCACCCGGCCCTCGGAGGTATAGCGAACGGCGTTGGACAATAGATTGTCGACCATGCGCTTGAGCAGCACCGGATCGCTGTGCAGGTAGACCGATGTGTCGTCCTCGATCAGGGCCAGATCCTTCGCGTCCGCGACCGCCTGCACATCGGCGCAGGACCGCGACAGCACATCGCGCGCCGCAACCGCGCCGAGTTCCGGTCGCATCGCCCCGGCGTCCAGCTTCGACAGGTCGAGCACCGAGTTCAGCAACCCGGCCAACGAATCGAGCGAGCGCTCCATGTTGTCGAGAATGCGCGTCGCCTTGGTCCGGTTGTCGCCGTCCAGCCCTTCCAGATACAACGGCAAGGCGGCGGTCATCAGGCGCAGGGCTTGCAGCGGCTGACGCAGATCGTGGCTCGCGGCGGCCAGGAAATCGGTCTTGGCGCGGGTCGCCGCCTCGGCGGTCTCCTTGTCGCGGGCGATCGCCTGTTCCACCGCCTTTTCCAGCGAAATGTCGACGATGACCCCAGACCACAGGACCGAGCCGTCGGGCTCGCGGCGCGGTACCGAATGCCCGCGAATCCACTTCACGACGCCCTGGACCACGATCCGAAACGTGCATCGCCAAGGTTGCAGGGTGGCGCGCGAGCGCTCGACATCCGCCATCACGCGCGCATCGTCGTCGGGATGGGTCAGGTCGAGAATACTTCGAATATCGCGTAGCGCGACCTCGGGGTCGACTCCGAACAGATCCCGTATCCCGTTGCTCACGTAATCGAATTTCAGAGCGCCCTCCGGCGCCATGCGCACCTCGTAGACCATCCCGGGGACGTGCTCGGACAGCGATCGCAGGCGGTCCCCGCCCATCCTCAGCTTGGCGGCGGTCGGCCAAAGCTCGATGACCACCAAGGCGAGGTCGGCGAACAACCTGGATTGCGCCAGATCATCGGCGGTGGGCGGCCCGGCGTTCGGGTCGCAACGGATCACCGCTCCCAGGGTCCGGCCGTCATCGTCAACCACCGGAACGGCCCAGCAGGACGCCATGCCCAACCGCCGAAGGCCCTCGGACAGATCCGGTTTCTCGCGGATCGCGGTTTCGCCGTCGAGGGCCGCGCGGAGGCAGAAGTCGAAATCGCCGATCGTCGGGCCATGTCTCTCTTCGGCGACGATCAGGCCATCCTCCGGCGTGAAGAAGATGCAACTGCAATCTCCCATCCGCTCCTCGATCGTCGCGGCGAGGCGAACCAGCGCCGCGCGGCGGGTTTCGCTGCCAACCACGGAGTCCAGCGTGCTGCGCTGCCAGATGATGAAGTCTTCTCGGTTGTCCATGAGTCGAAGGGCGCGCGGAATGGGGCATCTCATCATCCCCCGCCGGACCGGCGGCGTCAAACCCACGATCGGGGATCGGCTCAGAAATCCCCGTCGTCGCAGGCGACGACGACCGAGGCGCCGTCGATCGCGGCCGTGGCCAGGGCCTCCGCCATCGGCAGGTGGCGGGCCGCGAAGAACGCCGCGATGCGCAGGCGCCGCGCGGCGCCGTCTCGACCGATGGCGATTCGCGCGCTCTCCGCCAACTCGGCCCCGCCGAGCAGCAGGGCCACGAGATGCAGATAAGCCACCGACGCCGCGCCGCCGCGCCGTGGATCGGCGCCGGCTTCCGAAAGCAGCCAGTCGGTCACCCGTTCGGCCGCCGCAAGGGCGTCGTCGAGGCGTCCGGCAATGGCCGCGAATTCCGGCTCCGGCCGCGCCTCCAGGCGCGCTTGGCCCGCGCGCGTCTCGTCCAGCATCCGGCGCACCACCGCGCCGCCGTCGCGCCGCAGCTTGCGGCCCACCAGATCGTTGGCCTGAATGCCGGTGGTCCCCTCGTAGATCGGCGTGATCCGCACGTCGCGCAGATCCCGCGCCGCCCCCGTCTCCTCAATGTACCCGCTGCCGCCGTGGACCTGCAACGCCAGGGAGGCAAGATCGACCCCGCCCTCGGTCGCCCAGCCCTTGACGATCGGCGTCAGGACATCCAGCCGCGCCCGAGCGTCGGCCCGGGTCGCCGGGTCGGGATGCCGGGCCGCCAGATCGATGGCGCGCGCCGCCCGGTAGGCCAGGGCGCGCATGGCCTGGGTCCGCGCCGTGAGGTCCATCAGCATCCGGCGCACGTCCGGGTGGCGCAGGATGGGTCCCGGCGCGGCATGTCCGGGCGCCCGTCCCTGCACCCGCTCGCGGGCGAAGGCGCGAGCCCGCCGGCGCGCCCGGTCGGCCACGGCCAGTCCTTGCAGGCCGACCGCAAGGCGCGATCGATTCATCATCATGAACATGTATTCCAGGCCCCGATTTTCCTCGCCTAGGCGCTCCCCAACCGCGCCGTCGGCCTCCCCGAACGACATCACGGCGGTCGGGCTGCCGTGAATGCCCAGCTTGCGCTCCAACGAGAGGCAACGCAGGTCGTTCGGCACTCCCGGTGCGTCGAGGCGGATTTTCGGGACCAGGAACAGGGAAATGCCCTTGACTCCGGGCGGCGCGTCCGGGGTCCGGGCCAGAACCAGATGGAGGATGTTCTCGGTCAGGTCGTGGTCCCCGTAGGTGATGAAAATCTTCTGTCCGAACAAACGGTACCGTTCGCCGTCCGGCACCGCCCGGGTGCGCACCGCCCCAAGGTCGGAGCCGGCCTGGGCCTCGGTCAGGTTCATGGTGCCGGCCCAGCGGCCGGTGATCAGCGGCGGCAAGTAACGCGCCTTCTGGTCCTCGGACCCATGGGCGGCGATCGCCTCGACGGCCCCCTGGGTCAGGGTCGAGCACACGGCGAACGCCATGTTGGCGCCCTGCATCATCTCCTGGACCGCCGTGTTGAGCAGCCAGGGCAGCCCGGCCCCACCGTGCGCGGGATCGAACGGCAGCCCGATCCAGCCGCCGTCGACCACGATGTCGTAGGCCGCCTTCCAGCCGTCCGGGGTGACCACCCGGCCGTCGATCAGGCGCGCGCCCTGAAGATCGCCAACCGAATTGAGCGGCGCCAGGACTTCCTCGGCGATCCTCGCCGCCGCCTCGACGATGGCGCCGACCAGATCCATGGACATGTCCTCGAACCCGGGCAAGCCGGTCAGGTCGCCGATCCCGCACAGGTCGTCGAGCGCGAACATCAGGTCGCCCACGTCGGGCCTTTCGAAGCTCATCGCGTGCCCGCCTTCATCCGATGCAGCGGGTGGTGCGCCTCGACCGGCAGAACGGGACGGTCCGCCTCAAGCTCGGCAAGCGGTTCCGCCGGACGCAGGGTGGCCAGGCTGCGCCGGACGATATCCTGGTATTCCGCCGTGCCGCGCGCCTTCCAGGCGATCTCGTCGTCGGACAGATCGCGCCGATGACGGGCCGGAATGCCCGCCCACAAGCTGCGCGGCGGGATCGCCGCGCCGGCCGCGACGAAGGACATCGCGGCGACGATGGCCGCCTCGCCCACCACGGCGTCGTCCATCACCACGCTGTTCATGCCGATCAGCACCCGCGCCCCGATCCGGGCCCCGTGCAGCACCGTGCCGTGGCCGATGTGGCCGTCCTCGCCGACCGTGCAGGCGGCCCGGGGAAAGCAGTGCATCAGGCAATTGTCCTGCAAATTCGCCCCCGCGCCCAGTTCGACCCGCCCGAGATCGCCGCGCATCGACGCGCCCGGACCGACGTAGCACCCGGGACCGACCACGGCGTCGCCGACCAGCACCGCGTCAGGGTGCACGAAGGCGCTCGGATGGATGACCGGGACGACCCCGTCGATGGAATAAACCCGCGCCATGTATCGCTCCCTTGCCGCTGCCGCCAACCGGCCCAGGTTGGCATGGGGTCGATTGTTTGGCCAGGGGGCGTCGGACCGTCTGTACAGCGGGGTCGGAAATCCGCATCATGCGGGTCCGTCCGCCATCCCCGACCGCCACGGAAGGCCGCGCCATGACCGCGTTCACGAAGTTCCTTCGCATCGATCTTCCAGACTCGATAACCTGCGACCTCGCCGGATCCAATCCGGCGTTCGAAATCCGCTTCGCGACCGACGAGACGATCCCGTTTCCGCAGGTGATCCTGCATGCCCAGGGTGGCGCCCGCCTGCTCAAGGGCGATGCCATCGTCGGCTCGCGCGACGGCGGCGGCGTCTCCTACGTGGCGACGGTGCCGGCCGGCCTGCTGCCGCCCGGCCACGTGCGGGTGCAGGTGGAGGGCTGCGTCACCCCCGACATCGACAGCGCCGGCGGCGGCGACTGGATCAAGGAGTTCCGCGACCTGACGATCCACGCGGCGGTGCGCCCAAGACCGCGAATCCAGGCCGGCGACGTGGCGATGAAGCTTTACTTCGGCATCCACAAGCACATGCACCAACCCTACTACAACACCGTCGATACCGGAGACTGGGATGGCGAGAAAGACCAGATCTTCGGCTCGCGGGGCGGCAACTACACCGATTTCGTGCCGGCCGCCGTGGCCCGCTACCGCGACGGCGGTCTGCCGCACGGCGGTCTCTCCACGAGCTGGTCGGGCAGCCTGATCGAGCAACTCGACCGATGCGCGCGCGAGGGCCTGTGCGGCGGACGATTCGGAGACTGGGCAGAGGCGTTGCGCGGGATGGCCGGCGAAGCGACGGCCAAGGGCCATCCCCGGATGGCGTTTTCGGCGTTCGGGTTCTTCCATCCGCTGATGCCGCTGATACCGCACCGCGACATCGTGAAACAGATCGACTGGCACCGCCGGATCATCCGGGAGGCGTTCGGAGTCGCCGCGACGAACCACCTCTTTCCGCCGGAAACAGCCTTTCACGTGCGCATGATTCCGGCCTTGCTGGAGGCCGGGATCGAATCGGTGATCTATGATTCCATCCACCGCTTCCGGGCCTGCGAGGGCTATCCCTACGGCGGCATCCAGGAGGGCATGCTGCCGCCCAATCCGGCCGATCAGGTCAATCCCCCGGTCGATGACTGGCTGCAATTGCAGAACGTTTGGGCCGGTTCGAGGATTTCGCCGTCGCTTCTGAGGCCCGAGTTCATTCGCTACGAGGACGCGGACGGACTCGAATACCGCACCGTCGGGGTGCCGGCCGAGCGCTACATCGGCAACGAGGACGCGCGCGGCGGCTTCGGGGCGCTCCAGTATCCGGACGTGCTGGGCCAAGTTTACGACAGCCTGATCTCCAGCGGCCGTCACGATCCCAGGCACCCGCCGTTCTTCCTGCTGCATTCGGACGGCGACAACCACGGCGGCGGCGCCGACAGCTACTACCACCACAATACCGAGCAACTGGTTCAGTGGCTCAACGAGGACCCACGATTCGAGTTGACCGCCATCGGCGACTACCTGGATCGGTTTCCGCCCGACCCGAAAACGGCGGTGCACATCGAGCCCGGGTCCTGGGCCGGCGCCGACAACGGCGATCCGCAGTTCATGAAGTGGTTCAGCCGCTACAACGAGCCCTACTCGCCGGACCTCAATTCGTGGGCCGTTCTGACCGCGTTTCAGAACATGGTCCACAGCCTGGAGGACGCCGCGTCCGATACGCCGGGGCTGGACCTCGCGAGCCGCCTGATGCTAACGGCCGAGACGAGCTGCTATTGGTACTGGACGGGCCAGGACATCTGGGATCGCCAGGTGACCAACGCCGCCAACCTGGGCCACCGGATCCTGAAAGGCCCGCTGGACTCCCTGGTCGCCGGCCGTCGCGACCGCACCGGGCCGACCATCTTCCCGCCCTGGGTGACGCCCGAGAACCCGGGTGGCAAGCGCTGGGGCCAGGGTTGCCTGCTGGACGCGCCGCGCCAAGGCACGGTGCATACCTTCGTCCATGACGTCTCGGGTCTCAAGCGGGTCACGCTGGTGCTGCGCGGAGCGTCCGGCGAGACGTCCCTGGACATGACCGACCACGGCGCCTACCCGTCACAGGTCGGGGCGGCGATCAGCGCCGGCTACTTCACAGCCTCGCTGCCCGAGGGGGCCGGCGACCTGCGGTACTACGTGGAGGCCGAGGACAACGCGGGGAACGTCTCGCGCGGCGCCCTGGAGCGGGTGTTCGCGGCATAGGCGGCGAGAAAGCGGGCGCGGCGTTCGTCCCGTTGGGCGGTCCACGAGGAACCGCCCAACGTTCGACGTCCGATCAGAATCTGAGTGCCTGGGCCCGGGTGACCTGCGGCAGGGCGCGCACCTTCTCGACCAGCCCGTCGTCCACCGACTGATCGACCGAGACCAGCGCCACCGCGCCTTCCTTATGGCGGCCCAGGTGGAAGGTGGCGATGTTGACCCCCTCGTTGCCCAGCAGGGTGCCAAGACCGCCGATGAAGCCCGGCTCGTCCTGATTGTGGATGTAGAGCATGTTGGGGCTCACCTCGGCGTCGACCGCGATGCCCTCCATCTCGATGATTCGCGGATGGCCGGCGAACAGGGTTCCGGACACCGTGCGGCTGCGCTGCTCCGTGGTCACCGTCAGACGGATCATGGTGTGATACTCGCAGGACCTGTCATGCTTGACCTCGGTCACCGAGATATCGCGTTCCTTGGCGACCACCGGCGCGTTGACCATGTTCACGGTGTCCATCAGCGGCCCCAGCAGGCCGCGCAGGATGACCGCCGTGATCGGCTTGGTGTTGAGGTCGCAGGCGGCGCCCTCGAACTCGATGGTCACCCCCTTGAGACCGGAGGTGGTGATCTGCCCGGCGAACGATCCCAATTGATCCGCCAGCGTCATGTAGGGCTTGAGCTTCGGCGCGTCCTCGGCCGAGACCGACGGCATGTTGAGCGCGTTGACCACCGCGCCGGTGAGCAGGTAGTCGGACATCTGCTCGGCGATCTGAAGGGCCACCTTCTCCTGCGCCTCGGTGGTCGAGGCGCCCAGGTGCGGCGTGCAGATCACCCGTTCGTCGCCGAACAGAATGTTCTCCTTGGCCGGCTCCTGGGCGAACACGTCGAGCGCCGCGCCGGCCACCTTGCCGGCGTCGAGGGCCGCCTTGAGGTCCGGTTCGACGATGATGCCGCCGCGCGCGCAGTTGACGATCCGCACCCCGGTTTTCATCTTCGCGATGGTGCCGGCGTTGACCATGTTGCGGGTCTGGTCGGTCAACGGGGTGTGGAAGGTGATGACGTCGGCGCGCGCCCAGAGGTCGTCCAATTCGACCTTCTCGACCCCCAGTTCCCCGGCCCGCTCCTGCGACAGGAACGGATCGTAGGCCACCACCTTCATGCGCAGCCCGAGCGCCCGGTCGGCGACGATGCCGCCGATGTTGCCGGCCCCGACGAGCCCCAGCGTCTTGCCCATCAGCTCGACGCCCATGAACTTGGACTTCTCCCATTTGCCGGCGTGGCTCGACGCGTTGGCCTGCGGGATCATGCGGGCCAGCGACAGCATCATGGCGATGGCGTGCTCGGCGGTGGTGATCGAGTTGCCGAACGGGGCATTCATGACCACCACGCCGTTGGCGGTGGCGGCCGGAATGTCCACGTTATCGACCCCGATGCCGGCCCGCCCGACGACCTTCAGGTTGTCCGCCGCCGCGATGACGTCGGCCGTCGCCTTGGTCGCCGAGCGGATCGCCAGGCCGTCGTAGGCGCCGATGCAGGCCTTCAGGTCGTCCGTGCTCATGCCCGGCTTGTAGTCCACCTCGATGCCGCGGGTTTCGAAAATCTTCTGGGCCAGCGGGCTCATCTTGTCCGAAATCAGGACCTTCGGCATGGTCTTTAAACTCCCCTGTCGCTCATCCTCCGAGGCTCGCGTCGCGCGCGCCCCGGAATGAGGGTGATGGTATCCACCCCGCCCCGGAATGCCCGCCCCGAGCAAAGCAACGGAACCGGGCCTTGAAGGGCGAGGCGGGATCGGGTTTCAGGAATGGCTCTTGGCGACCTCGGCGAGACCCCATTCCAGCCACGGCAACAGCGCCTCCAGGTCGGCCGTCTCGACGGTGCCGCCGGCCCAGATGCGCAGGCCGGCCGGAGCGTCCCGGTAGGCCCCGATGTCGCGCGCCACGTCCTCGGAGTCCAGCAAGGCGACCAACGCCTTGGCGGCCTTGCCCCGGTTCGTCGCGTCAAGGGCCAGGAACCAGGGCGCGGTGACGGTCAGGCAGACCGAGGTGCTCGACCGGGTCGCCGGATCGGCGGCCAGGAAGCCGAAGTTCGGAGACTCGTTCACGAACCCCTCGATGGCCGCGAGATTGGCCTCCGAACGGGCGATCATGGCGTCCAGGCCGCCGATCCCGGCCGCCCACCTGAGGCCGTCCAGGGCGTCCTCGATGGCCAGCATGGAGACGGTGTTGATGGTCGCCCCCTCGAAGATGTCGGCGATCAGCTTGCCGCCCTTGGTGAGGCGGAAGATTTTCGGCAGCGGCCGCCCCGGATCGAAGGTCTCCAGGCGCTCGACGGCGCGCGGCGACAGGACCAGGATACCGTGTTGCGCCTCGCCGCCCAGCACCTTCTGCCAGGAGTAGGTGACCACGTCCAGCTTGTCCCAGGGCAGCGGCATGGCGAAGGCGGCCGAGGTGGCGTCGCAGATGGTGAGGCCCTGGCGGTCGGCCGGAATCCAGTCGCCGTCCGGCACCTTGACCCCGGAGGTGGTGCCGTTCCAGGCGAACACCACGTCGCGGTCGAACTCCACCGCCGACAGATCGGGCAGGTCGCCGTACTCGGCCTTCATCACCCGCACATCGTCGAGCTTGAGCTGTTTCTGGACGTCGGTCGCCCAGCCGGCGCCGAAGCTCTCCCAAACCAGCACGTCGACGCCGCGCGCCCCGAGCAGCGACCACAGGGCCATTTCCACCGCCCCGGTGTCGGAGGCGGGCACGATGCCGAGCAGATAGTCGTCGGGCAGGTTCAGCAGCGCCTTGGAGCGGTCGATCACTTCCTTGATCCGCTGCTTGGCCGGCTTGGCGCGGTGCGAGCGGCCGGTCAGGGCGCCCGACAGGGCCTCCAGCGTCCAACCGGGACGCTTGGCGCAGGGACCGGACGAGAAATTGGGATTGGCCGGGCGGGCGCCCGGCTTGGCGTCGGTGGTCATCGGATATGTCTCCCTTCCGATAGAACGAAAGGGTCTCGCCCCGTTGGGAGGGCGCGGCCCGCCCGCGTTCTACGCCCGGCGGGAATAACCGTCAAGGGGGTGTGGATTATTTGTCACATCGATTTTCATGAAAATAAAAACTACTCCATTTATAAGAATTCATGCTTTAATAAAGAACATTCATGGCAATCGAACCAGATAAAAATAATTCCTAAAGCCTCGGATCCAAAAAATTTTCTAGTACTTATTTTTCAAAATATTTTCCATCAACCACACGAACAAGGCCTGTTCTGTAAGGAATACATCTGACAGCGCCATCGCCGTTAGCACACAGTCGGCGTCGTCGGCCGCCGGATCATACCCGTTGAGGGCCAGGAACAGTTCCATCACCACGAACCGAGGTACGCTTGCCGCCGTCGAGGAAGAAATGGCGGCCCGGAGATCCACCGGCGAAAGCTCCGACGCCATGCCGTCCTGGTTCCAGAAAACCCACGGCCTGCCCTTCAAGGGCTTCCTGATCGAATGGCGGCTGATGTAGGAACAAGGCCGTTGAAACACGCCTGCCATCACCTTAACATTGCGCCGTAAAGATTGGGGGAGGAAATATTGGAAGTCATGATTGTTGTCGCGACTCTCGTCGCGCTTGTAGCGCTCATAGCGATCATTTGGTATCTGATTCGGTGGATCATCGGAAAGGCCGAGCAAAAGCCTATCTTCCGCAAGAGGTTCTTCATCTCTATCGTTGTGTTCGTAGCCTGTATTGTCGGTTTGGGCGTCTTGGGCAGTTACGAAAACGAAACAGAGATGTCGCGCCTGGAGCTTGCATCCGCTCAAGATTACCGCGATGCAAAGAAGGAGAATACCTCAGACCCGACCCAATGGGCCGAACTTACGGCCCAGCGTGAGAGCGAAGAAAAACAGCGCATTGCCGAAAAAAAGCGCAGAATCGCTGAAGCCGAGCGGGAACGAGCGGCAAGAGAGCGGGAACGAGCGGCAATAGAACGTGCAAAATCAGATTTTTTCAGACAGCCTGATCAGCAACTGGGGTTTGTGGCAGCGATAGAGAAGGCTCGCGATGCCATGAGAAAAGCCGCAAACGACCTTGCGAAGGGCGGCATTCGCCGCAAACGGCTTAATGATGTTTGTGCGGTCGTTGCCAATGGACGGATAAGACGTTGGAGCGGAATACTCACCGAACTGACAACAAATGGCGATGGTCTAGGGGTTGTCACCATTGAAGTTGGTGACCGCATCTGGTTCAAGACATGGAATAATGCACTTTCGGACATCGTCCATGGAACCATGATTGATCCCGGATCGCCGCTGTTTTCGAAGCTTGCCATGCTGAAAGAGGGTGATTCGGTCGTTTTCGATGCAAGGCTGATCCCCACACCAGAAGGCCCGGATTGTTACTTTGAATCGAGTTTGACGTTCAACGGCGCAATGCGATCGCCAGAATTCATCGCCAAATTTGAGAGGATCAATACCTTCTTAGAAAATTAGAGGTTTTTTCGCCTCAAAGCAGCCGGCTCGTCGCAGGTATCCGACCCTGCGCCAGCCGGCCACCTGGCCAGTTCCCGCGGCGCGGCGCGGCGCTTTTTCATGATCTTGCGCGCCGCGTCCATTTGCTCGGTGAATTCGGGACCATAGGAGGTCGGTTCGATACCGTTGGGCGTCTCGATCACACAGAGGCTGTCGTCCTCGGACGCCCGAAGCACTATTATGCGTAATAACAGGGGGCGACGCGGAAGCGCATGACCGGGCGCCCGAATCCGGTCATCCTCGCCCGATGTCCGAGACCGACGACTTCGTGACCCTGGTCAACCGGGCCGGCGACCTGGTCCGGCGCCGGGACCATGCCGCCGCCCTGCCCCTTTGCAAGCGGGCCGCCGTGCTGCGCCCGGAGGACGCCGCCGTGCACCACAACCTCGCGGTGGTGTTGCAGGCCCTCGGCCGCTTCGCGGAGTCGACGGCCGCGTTCGAACGCGCCGCCAAGCTGGCCCCGGACAATCCGGAAATCCTCAAGTCGCTGGGAATCGCCCGCCTGCGACTCGGTGACTGGGCAGCCGGCTGGCCGCTGTTCGGACACCGGCTGCGCACCGCCGACTACGCGGCCGTGAAGCCGCCGCCCATGACGCCGCTCTGGGACGGCGCGCCGCTCAGGCGCGGCACCCTGCTGCTGCTCACCGAACAGGGGGCCGGGGATACCATCCTGTTCGCGCGGTTCGCGGCCCGCGCCCGCCGGCGGGTCGGGCGGATCGTGCTGGCCTGCCCGGACTCCCTGGCCCGACTCCTCGTCTCGGCGCCAGGGGTGGACGCCGTTGCATCGTTCGCCGAGGCCCCGCCCCCGGCCGCCGCCTGGTGTCCGCTGATGAGTCTGCCCGGCCGCCTCGGCATCGGCCCCGGCGACGTGGCAATGGCGGGCCCTTATCTCTCGCCGCCCGAGGAGACCCGGGCGCGCTGGCGAGACCGCCTGCCGGATCGGAAACGGCGGCGCGTCGGCCTGGCGTGGCGCGGCAATCCGGCGCATTCCAACGATCATGCCCGCTCGATGGCGTTCGACGACCTGCGCCCGCTGCTGACCCGCGACGACATCGACTGGGTCGGCCTGCAGGTGGGCGCCCCCTGCCCGGACGGCCTCGAAAATCTGGCGCCGCTGCTGACCGACTTCGCGGAGACCGCAGCCGCCCTCGAACGCCTGGACGCGGTGATCGGAGTCGACACGGCGGTTCCGCATCTGGCCGGCGCCCTCGGACGGCCGGGATGCCTGCTCTTGGCGGCCCATTCGGACTGGCGGTGGGGCGTCGGCGACGAATGCCCGCCCTGGTATCCGACCCTGCGCCTGTTTCGTCAGGAATCGCCGGGCACCTGGGGTCCGGCCGTGAGGGCGGCGGGGGAATCCCTGGACCGGAGATGATCGATTCGGTTACTATTTTTTGAACGCGCACCGCGTATCCTGGCCCAAGGGTTCGGGCATCGACGGGGGACCGCCGCACCATGAGCGCACATATCCTGACCGTGGCCCAGCAGAAGGGAGGCGCGGGAAAGACCACCCTGGTCGCGCAACTGGCCGTCGCCCTGGAGCGTCAGGGGCGCCGCGTGGCGCTGATCGACATCGACCCTCAGGCCAGCCTCGCCGCCTGGGTCGCGCGCCGGCGCGCGACCCGGCCGGACAGCCGCGTTCACCTCGCCGAGGTATCGGGATGGCGACTCGGCAACGAGCTGGCGCGAATCAAGCCGGACTTCGACCTGATCCTGATCGACAGCCCACCGCATGCCGAGACCGATGCCCGGGCGGCGATCCGCGCCGCCGATCTGGTGCTGGTGCCGATCCAGCCGAGCCCGATGGACCTGTGGGCGACCCGCCCGACCCTGGATCTGGCGCGCGGCGAGGCGCGGCCGGTCCTGGTGCTGCTCAACCGGGTGCCGCCCCGCTCGAAGCTGACCACGCAGGTGCGCGGCATGTTGGCCGACCAGGGAATCGCCGTCGCCGCCACGCAGATCGGCAACCGGACCGCCTTCGCGGCCACCCTGCTGGACGGCCTCGGGGTCGCCGAGACCGGCGGCAACCGAAGCGCGGCGGCCGAGATCCGCGCCCTGACCAACGACATCGCCAAGCGCCTGAACATCGGAGCCGCGGCCGCATGATGCCTCCGGAACGGATCGACGCGCGGACCCGTCACCCCGATGTCGGGTGATCCGCTCCTCGCGCTGCTTGTCGGCCTGCATGCCCTGGGCGCGGCGGTCTGGGTCGGCGGCATGTTTTTCGCCCACATGGTCCTGCGCCCGGCCCTGCTCGATCTGGACGGGCCGGAACGCTTGCGCGTCTGGGGGCGGGTCCTGCGGCGCTTCTTCGTCTGGGTCTGGGTCGCGGTCGTGACCCTGCCGGCAAGCGGCTTCGGCCTGCTGTTCGCCGGCCATGGCGGGTTCGCGCAATCCGGGCCGTCGGTTCACCTGATGACCGCGACCGGACTGCTGATGATGGCCATCTTCGCGGCCATCTGGTTCCTGCCCCATGCCGCCTTCCGTCGCGCCATGGCGGCCGGGGACTGGGCCGCCGCGGCCGGTCACCAGGCCAGCATCCGGCGGCTGGTGCTGATCAATCTGGTCCTCGGCCTGCTGACCGTGGCGGTCGGCGCCTCCGGGCGGTTCTGGGGATGATCCCGGTCGCGCCGCTTTCCCTGCCCATGGAATCATGGCAAGCTGGCCGGACCGTCGGCCGCATGCCCGTGACGGAACGCCCGCACCCATTCATCCGGCCCACATGACGCCGTGAAGGCGCGATCCCACGACCCCGAACCACACGGACGGACTCTCCACGATGACATATGCTCTCCTCGCCCGAGGCGCCCTTGCCGCCTGCTGCACCCTGGCGCTGACCGCCGCGTGGTCCGGCGCGCGGGCCGAGGCGCCGCGCTGCGAACTCGACCGGCCGGTGGTGTTCGCCGGCCTCGATTACGACAGCGCCGCGTTCCATAACGCCCTCGCCCGCGCCATCATCGAGGCCGGCTACGGCTGCGCCACCGACGCCATCCCGACCACGGTGATCCCGGGCATCAACGGGATGGCCAAGGGCGATATCGACGTCGACATGGAGATCTGGATCAACAACGCGCCGCAGGTCTGGCACGACGCCCTGGCGCGCGGCGACGTGGTGAGCCTGGGGACCAACTTCCCGGACGCCGTGGAGGCCTGGTGGGTGCCGCGCTACGTCGTCGAGGGCCCCGACGCCCCGGCGCCGGACCTCAAGTCGGTGGCCGATCTGGCGCGCCACAAGAACCTGTTCGAGGACCCGGAGGAGCCAGGCAAGGGGCGCTTCTACAGTTGCCCGCCGGGCTGGAACTGCGAGGTTCTGAACAGCAAGAAACTCGCCGCCTACGGCCTTCTGGACGACTTCACAAACTTCCGCCCCGGCACCGGAATCGCCCTGTCGGCGGCCATCGAGGGCCATTACAAGCGCAAGAAGCCGATCGTGTTCTATTACTGGGGACCGACCTGGGTTCTCGGCAAGCTGGACGTGGTGGCGCTGGAGGAACCGGCTCACGACCCCGAAATCTGGGCCGCCCTCAAGGCCGAGGAAAATCCCCAACGGGCCTGCGCGAGCCCGCTGGCCGAGGTGATCATCGCCGCCAACGCGGAGTTCGCCCGCCAGGCGCCGGTCCTGGCCGGATTCCTGAGCGCCTACGAGACCGACAGCAAGATGGTCAGCCAGGCCCTGGCCCACATGCGGGATCACGACGCCACGGCGGAGGACGCGGCGCGCCACTTCCTGCGCGACCGCGAGGATGTCTGGACCGCCTGGGTTCCGAGCGACGTCGCCGACCGCGTCCGGGCGTCGCTCGACTAGCCGAGTCGATGTTCCTCGACCTGGGCAAGCCGATCCGCGACGGCACCAACGCCTTCATCGACTGGCTGGTGGTCACGCACGGCGACCTGTTCGAGGCGGTCAACGACGCCCTGCTGGTGGTTCTGGTCGGCCTGGAGCGCTTTCTGCGCGACGCGCCGCCATGGGCCGTGCTGATCGGCGTTTTCGCCATCGCCTGGCTGGCCGGGCGGAGTTGGCGGCTGGGCATCGGAATGACCTTCGCGGCCTGGATGATCGGCTGCCTCGGGCTGTGGACCCAGGCCATGCAGACGATCGCCATCCTGCTGATCGCGGTCGGCCTGTCGATCCTGATCGGCATCCCGCTGGGCGTCGTCGCGTCGCGCAGCGACCGCTTCCGCGCCCTGCTCAACCCGCTGCTCGACCTGATGCAGACGATTCCCAGCTTCGTCTACCTGATCCCCGCCGCGATGCTGTTCGGACTCGGCAAGGTGCCGGCCATCCTGGCCACCGTGATCTATGCCGCGCCGCCGCTGATCCGGCTCACCGAACTGGGCATCCGACTGGTCGACCGCGAGGTGCTGGAGGCCGCACGGGCGTTCGGAGCGACCCGCTGGCAACTCCTGCGCACGGTCCAGATTCCGCTTGCCCTGCCCAACATCATGCAGGGCATCAACCAGACCACCATGATGGCGCTGGCCATGGTCGTCGTGGCCTCGATGATCGGGGCGCGCGGGGTCGGCGAGACGGTGTTGCTCGGCCTGCAACGCAACGACAGCGGCCAGGGGCTGCTGGGGGGCCTCGTGATCGTCATTCTGGCGATCCTGTTCGACCGCATCTCGCAAGCCCTTGGCCGCAGGATGCAGAAATACCGCGAATACACGTGAGGCGAGGCGGATGGCGCTGATCGAGATCCGGGGCGTGACCAAGATCTTCGGACCGCGCCCCGAGGACGCCCTGGCGCGCCTGCGCGACGGCGCCGACAAGGACCGGCTGCTGGCCGAGACCGGCCATACGGTGGGCCTGTCGGACATCAGCCTCGACGTGGCGCAGGGCGAGACCTTCGTGGTGATGGGCCTGTCCGGGTCCGGCAAGTCGACCCTGATCCGCCACGTCAACCGGCTGATCGACCCCACCGACGGCGCGATCAGGGTGGACGGGGCCGACGTCCTGGCGCTGCCGCCGCGCGACCTGGAGCGCTTCCGGCGCCGCAAGATGGGCATGGTGTTCCAACGGT
Source organism: Magnetospira sp. (assembly GCA_028282245.1). Lineage (GTDB taxonomy): Bacteria > Pseudomonadota > Alphaproteobacteria > Rhodospirillales > Magnetospiraceae > JANQGL01. The sequence continues at coordinate 29,146 of JANQIL010000027.1, read as the reverse complement.
TCGGACTCCTGCCCCACCGCACGGTGCTGGACAACGTGGCGCTCGGCCTGCAAATCCAGGGCGTGGCGCGCGCCAAGCGCCATGACCGGGCGGCCGAATGGCTGCACGTGGTCGGCCTCGACGGTTACGGGGACAAGTATCCGGCGCAACTCTCGGGCGGCATGCAGCAGCGGGTCGGACTGGCCCGCGCCCTGTGCACCGATCCCGAGATCCTGCTCATGGACGAGGCGTTCAGCGCCCTCGATCCGCTGATCCGCAGCGGCATGCAGGATCAGCTCATCGCCCTACAGGCGCGGCTGCGCAAGACCATCATGTTCATCACCCACGACCTGGACGAGGCACTGCGGCTGGGCGACCGGATCGCCATCCTCAAGGACGGCGTGCTGTCGCAGGTCGGCACCCCGGCGGAGATCCTGCTGCATCCCGCCGACGCCTACGTGGAGGCGTTCGTGCGCGACGTCAACCGGGCCCGGGTGCTGACCGTGGACGTGGTGATGAAGCCGCCCGAATGCCGGATCACCAGCCACAGCATCGACGAGGCGCTGACCCAGATGCGCGGCAGCCGCGAGGCCTTCGCCTACGTGGTCGAGGATGGCCGCTATCGGGGCCTGGTGACCCGCGACGCCCTGGAGGCGGCCCGCCGCAACCGGCCCGACGGCGGCCGGACCCTGCGCGAGGTGACCCAGACGGTGCCCTCGGTGGCCGCCGGCACGGTCCTGGAGGTGGCCCTGCCGGTCACCCTGGAATCCCCCTACCCGGTTCCGGTGGTCGGCCGCGACGGCGGGCTGTCGGGTATCCTGTCGAGGCAGTCCCTGGCCCGGGTGTTCGGCGAGCCGGCCAACGACGGCCGTTAGGGTCTGCCGTAAATCATGTTGAGGCCCCGGCGGCGCGCAGGGCCGCGAAATCCCGGTCGGCGTGGTGCGACGACCGGGTGAGCGGCGATGACGCGACCATCCGGAACCCCTTCGATCGGGCGGTGCTTGCATAGTCGTCGAATTCCCGGGGGGGGACGAACCGGTCCACCGGCGCATGCTTCGGCGTGGGTTGCAGGTACTGCCCGACGGTCAGGAAATCGACCCCGGCCGAGCGCATGTCGTCCATCACCTGAAGCACCTCCGAACGCGTCTCGCCCAGCCCGACCATGATCCCCGACTTGGTGAACAGGTCGCCGTCAAGGGCCTTGGCTTGGTCGAGGAGGCGCAGCGAATGATAGTACCGGGCACCGGGGCGGATCGACGGATACAGGCGCGGCACGCATTCAAGGTTATGGTTGAACACGTCCGGCCCCGCCGCGACGACGGTATCCAGGGCGCCCGGCTTGTCACGGAAATCCGGGGTCAGCACCTCGATGGTGGTGGACGGGGACGCCGTCCGCACCGCCCGGATGCACGCGGCGAACTGCGCGGCGCCGCCGTCCGCCAGATCGTCGCGGTCGACCGAGGTGATGACCATGTGCGACAGGGCGGATTCGGCGGCCGTAAGCGCCACGTTTTCGGGTTCCAGCGGGTCGACCGGCCCGGGCCGCCCGGTCGCGACGTTGCAGAACGCGCAGCCCCGGGTGCAGATATCGCCCAGGATCATCACCGTCGCATGGCCACGCGCCCAGCATTCCCCGATGTTCGGGCAGGCCGCCTCCTCGCAGACCGTGTGCAGGTTCCTGGCGCGCAGCCGGTCGCGGGTCTCGGCGTAGCCCTTCGAGGTCGGCGCCTTGACGCGAATCCAGGCCGGCTTGCGCTGGATCGAGTTGTCCGGGCGATGGGTCTTTTCCGGATGCCTCCGGGAACGGGACTCGGTCATGGTGTCGATATGGGGCGTCCGCGCTTCGTCGTCCACCGCTCAGGCTCCCGGCTCGACCACGTAGCGCACCCAGCCGTTGGCCGGACAGAACGCCTCGTAGAAGGCTCGCGCGGCGCGGTTGCCGGTCTGGGTGTGCCAGGTGAGGCGACGCCAGCCGGCGGCCCGACCAAGGCCGATCAGATGCTCGATGATCGCCCGGCCGACCCCGGCGCCGCGGGCAGGCTCGTCCACGTAAAGGTCCTCCAGATAGGCGTCGTCGGCCGTCGACCAGGTATTGGGGTGGATCAGCACGTGCGCGAGGCCAACGACGTTTCCGTCGCGCACCGCCACATGGCCGAACAGGGGCACCGCCGGATCGTGCAGGCGGGTCCAGGTGGCGGCGATCACCGAGTCCGGCAGGTCGGTCCGGTAGAACGCGCAGTAGGCGGCCCACAGCCGCCGCCAATCCGCCTCGTCGGCCGTCTCCAGGGCGCGGACATCGGTCACCTCAGCAGCGCCCGCCGCAACATCCGCCCGGCTTGACCGCCTCGATGTCCGCCGAGACCACATAATTCTCGATTCCCTTGCCGGGTGCCCAATCCTTGATCACGTCGCGGCTGTCTTCCTTGAGGTCGATCCGGATATCGGCGAATCCGGCGTCGGCCAGGTACGCGTTCAGGTCGTCCAGCGGCGTCGCCCCGGTGACGCAGCCGCACAGGAGCTGGTCATCGTCCATCAGGTCCGGCGGCATTTCGGCGGTCCGCACCACGTCGGATACCGCCACCCGGCCGCCCGGCTTCAGCACCCGGAACGCCTCGCGGAACACCTGTGCCTTGTCGGGCGACAGGTTGATCACGCAGTTGGAAATGACCGCGTCGGCGGTGTTGTCCGGAACCGGCAAGTACTCGATCTCGCCCAATCGGAACTCGACGTTCGCGTATCCGCCCTTGCGCGCGTTCTCGCGGGCCTTGGCCAGCATTTCGTGGGTCATGTCGATTCCGATCACCCGCCCGCCGTCCCCGACCTGGCGGGCCGCGAGGAACACGTCGAAGCCGGCCCCGGAGCCCAGGTCGACCACCACCTCGCCCGGCTTCATGTTGGCGATGGCCTGCGGATTGCCGCAGCCGAGTCCCAGGTTGGCGCCCTCCGGCACCAAATCCATCTCGGCCCTCGAATAGCCGAAACGGGCCGAGAAATCCTCGGCGTGAATCGGTGTCGCGCAGCAGCCGGAGGCCTCCCGCGCCTGCGGACCGCAACAGCCGCCGGAGTCCTCGGTCGCCACGGCGGCATAAGCGGCACGGACGGTGTCGTGCATCTTGTCGCGGTCACTTGGCATCTCAACCACCTAATAAAATCTGGCGCATCACACAAAACGATTGTTATATTCCGCGCGATAAAGCGTTGCGCCGCCAAACGGTCCCGAAGCGTCGGGACGCCAGCAGAATGGCTTACATCGCTTCGCAATGGAACGGCGAACAGTGATTTTTGCGTGACACGACGTGCATTTGATTTTCAAGCATCCGTTTTTCGACCGCGCCGCCGACACCGGAACGGCCGGCACCCCTGGAGCGGACACCTCGCCATTCTAAACTTCGAATTCGAACAACTGGAAGAGCTTTCCCGTTTTGCCACGATTTGACTTTGATTCCGCCACAATTCCGGATCGTTTCTGCCACATTGCCCATGAACATTCGGGATCTGCTGGCAACCGGCTGGCCGCCAAGGGGTTTTCCGAAAGTGACAGGTTCATGTTCCCAATCCCGCCATTTTGTTCGGAGACGCCCGGATGCATGTAGAGACCAGACCAATGCGGTTCACCCGCGCCGCCGCAGGTTCAAGGGGCGTTCCGAAATGGCTGGCCTGTTTCGGCTTGGCGGTTCTCCTCGTGATTTCCCGGGCCCAGGCCGAAACACCCGATCCCCTGTTTCAAAAGGTGGTTGATCAGGCGGCGCGGGCGGCCGCGACTCCCTATCTGCCGCCCGAAACCAGCCTGCCCGCGGCCCTATCCGATCTGACCTACGACCAATACCGGTCGATCCGTTTCCGCAAGGATCTCGCCCTGTGGCAAGACAGCGGGCTGTTCGCCGTCGAGTTCCTGCACCCGGGATTCCTGTACGGCGAGCCGGTGGCCATTCACGCGGTGGACGAAAACGGGCCACGCAAAGTGACCTTCGATCCCGGCCTCTTCACCCACGAGGGACTGAATCTGGACCCGGCGCCGCGCGCCGAGGGGCTCGGGTTCGCCGGATTCCGCGTCCACTACCCACTGCATCGCCCCGACTACAAGGACGAGGTCACGGTGTTCCTTGGGGCCTCCTACTTCCGCCTGCTGGGCCGCGATCAGGCCTACGGCATCTCGGCGCGCGGAATCGCCGTGAACACCGGTCTGCCGTCCGGCGAGGAGTTCCCGAGCTTCCGAGAGTTCTGGCTGGTCAAACCGGCGCCGGACGCGACCACGTTCACCCTGTATGCCTACCTGGACGGTCCCTCCCTCGCCGGCGCCTATCGGTTCGACATCGAACCGGGGCGCGATACCCGCGTGCGGGTCAAGGCGCGCCTCTTCTTCCGCGACGACGTGGACAGGCTGGGAATCGCGCCGCTGACCAGCATGTACCTGAGCGGTGAGAACGATCCGAAGCGGTTCGACGACTTTCGCCATGAAATCCATGATTCCGACGGCCTATTGATCCAGGCACGCGACGGCGGATGGATCTGGCGGCCGCTCGCCAACCCACGCCAACTCCGCATCTCGGCCTTTACGGCCGATGATCCCGTCGGCTTCGGGCTGATGCAGCGCGACCGCGATTTCGAGCACTATCTCGACATGGACGCCAATTACCAGAAGCGTCCCGGCCTATGGGTCGAGCCCACGGGCGGCCATTGGGGCGACGGCAACATCCAGTTGATCGAAATCCCAACCGCGAGCGAGATCAACGACAACATCGTCGCCTTCTGGGTGCCGGCCCGGGCCCCGCGCGCCGGCGACCAACTGGCGCTTTCCTATACCCTGCACGCGGTGCGCGACTGGCCGATCCCGGACGGTCTCGGCCGGGTGAGCCGGACCCGGACCGGGTCGACCTTCCTGCCCGGCACCGCATCCGGACGCCCCGATACCCAGCGCCGCATCGTCGTCGAGTTCGCCGGCGACGCGTTGGCGGCCCTGCATCCGACGCAGCCGGTCACCGCCGACCTGACCACCACCAGCGGTGAAATCTTCGACGTGGTGGTGTCGAAGGTCCCGACCACCGGTCATTGGCGGGTCGCCTTCCGCCTCGCCCCCGAAGGCCGCGAGCCCGCCGACATGCGCCTGTCCCTGTCCCTTCGGGGACGCGGACTGACCGAAACCTGGAACTACATATGGTCGTCCCATGATCTCGATTAGCCAAACGCTCCGCCGACGCCGACCGGCCGACACCCGCCTCGGCGCCCGGCCGCCGCTGGCGCTCGTCCGACGGATCGGCTTTTTTGGATTGGTCCTCCTGACGACCGGGCTCGGCACGCGGATGATGTTCGACATCCTCGCCGCCAACGGCATGGCCCCGATCGAGAGCGCGGTCCTGGTGCTGTTCGCGGCCACCTTCGGCTGGATCTCCATCTCGTTCTGGACCGCCATCGCCGGCGGTCTTCTGCGCGCCGCCCGCCTTGACCCGATCCAACTCCGGCGACGGGCCGAAATCACCCCCACGCGGGCCGGCGAGATTCGCGGCCGCACCGCGATCCTGATGCCGGTCTACAACGAGGACACGGCGGCCGTGCTGGCGCGCCTGGACAGCATGTACCGGTCCTTGGCGAAGACCGGATGTCTCGACCACTTCGATTTCTTCGTACTGAGCGACAGCACCGACTCCGGGATCGCCGCGATGGAGGAAGCCGGGATTGCCGCGCTGCGCCGCGATCTCAAGGCCAGAGACCGCCTGTTTTATCGACGGCGCGCCGAGAACACGGGACGCAAGGCCGGCAATATCGCGGATTTCTGCCGCCGCTGGGGCCGGCGATACGACTTCATGATCGTGCTGGACGCCGACAGCCTGATGACCGGCGAGGCCATTCTGAAGCTGGTCGCGACCATGCAGGCGACACCTTCGGCCGGCATCATCCAGACGGTCCCGCTGCTGGTCCGTCGGCAGACCCCGTTCGCCCGTTTCGCCCAGTTCGCGATGCGGGCCTACGGGCCGATGCTGGCCAACGGTCTGAGCTTCTGGCAGATGGGCGAGTCCCAGTATTGGGGCCACAACGCCATCCTTCGCGTCGCGGCGTTCACGAAAAGCTGTGGCCTGCCCGAACTGCCGGGGCGGCCTCCGCTCGGCGGCGAGATTCTCAGCCACGACTTCGTGGAATCGTCGCTCTTGCGGCGGCATGGCTGGCGGGTCTTCATCCTGCCGGAACTGGAAGGCAGCTACGAGGAAATCCCGACCAACCTGATGGATTTCGCCAAGCGGGACCGGCGCTGGGCGCAGGGCAACATGCAGCATCTGAAGCTGCTCGCCGCCAGCCGCCTGCATCCCCTGAGCCGGTTTCAATTCCTGCTCGGCGCCCTGGCCTATATCTCGTCCCTTCTGTGGCTCGCCCTGCTCGCCTTGAGCACCGGAGAGGCGATCTGGAAATCCGTGGTGCCGCATGATTTCTTCGGTAACGGCCATCAGTTGTTCCCGAACTGGCACGTGGTGCGCGAGGACTCCATCATCGGCCTGATGGCCTTCACCGCGGCGATGCTGTTCCTGCCCAAGCTGCTCGGAACCGCGCTTCTGCTGTCCGATCCTCGGAGCCGGCAACGGTTCGGGGGCACGCGGCGCCTGATCGTCAGCGCCCTGTCGGAAACCCTGTTCGCCATTCTGGTGGCGCCGCTGCTGATGTACCTCCACGCCGTCTTCGTGGTCACCATCCTGGCCGGGCGCAGCGTCGGATGGCTGCCCCAGGACCGCGAGGACGGCCGCCTGCGGCTGCGTGACGTGGCGATGCCACTGCTACCGCCGACCCTGATCGGGATCGCCTGGGCCGCCCTGACCCTGATCTACGTGCCCGCCTTCTTCTGGTGGATGCTGCCGGTGATCGTCGGCCTGACGATCTCGATTCCGCTGACCATCTATTCCAGCAGCCCGGCGCTGGGACGCCGCCTGCGCGGGTTGGGCGTCTTCCGGATCCCGGAGGAAACCGCGCCGCCGCCGGTCACCCGGCTTCGGACCGGCGCCATCGGCCGCCGCTGCCGCGAGGCCCTGGCCGTCTCGGCCATCGACGAATTGCCCCGAACCCCGCCGGAAACCCCGACCCACATGCCGATCCAGACCCTCGCTCCGTCCCGGCCAGGAGTCCTTGAAGACGGCAAGCGCCCCCTGCCCGCCCGCACAACCGGCACCGCATAAGCGCCACGTCCCCCGCCGGCCGGACGGTCGGCGGGGATTCGTCTTTCATGTTCGGCATTCGTGGCCGCGCCGGCGATCAAAAATGAATCGCCCGCCCGTGAGCGTCGAGCACGCTCTCGTGCATCTGTGGAAATGTCGTGCGCACTTGAAAGGAAAATGTCGGCTCAAAACGCCGACAAGCCGACCATGCGCAACAGCGGCTCCGCGTTGGCGCCGATCCAGGCGGCCAGCGGTTTGATCCACTGTTGAAGCTTGTCGATCTTCTCCGCCCCCTGAGCCGCCATGTCCACGTACTTCAAGGCCCGCTGGACCGAGTCCAACACCTCCGCCTTGTCGGGCGCCGGTTTTTGCGCCTCGTCCAGGGCGTCCTGCATCGCCCGGTCGCGCTTGCCGGCCTCGCCGCCCCGAAGCTCGGCCAGGGCCGCGCGCAGGCCGTCCAGTTCGGCCCGGATATTCACGCCCTCCGCCGGGGGCAGGGTTGTCCTGGTGATCGTCATGGTGACGGTGTTTCGGCTACCGACGACCACAGCCGATCCGGAAATACTTCCGCCTATGGAAATCGAGCCCGGGGCCCGGGGGGTGTTCTCGTAGTGCGTCGTCGTGGAGATATCATACGTATGGAGGTCAAAACCGGCTGGAAAAACGGTTGAATCGTCAAACCGAAGAGAATCCTTTGCCGCCGCCGAGAGATTGCGCGCACGGCTTAAGTCTACGCCTTCGACATTGGCGTTGTTTAGAATGGCGCGTTCAAAGTCCGCATAATCCAACTCTGCTCCACGAAAATCCGCGCTATTCATGATCGCATTTTTAAAGGAAGCACCGTTGAAGCAGCCATCGCGAAGATTCGCACCGTCCAAGATGGCGTTCGAAAAATCGGCGTATTCGGCCATGACCCGAGACAGATTCACATTATTCAAAACTGCGTCATTGAAGTTCGCCTTACCCATCGAAGCGCCGCGTAGATCAGCGTTGTTCATAATTGCGCCAGCGAACTTGGCGCCGTTCAACACCGCCCCATGCCAATCGGTTCGCGGAAGGCGCGCGCCAGTAAGATTAATGGCCTTACTCATTGCCAGAATTCTCCACAGCGTATCGGGCAGTATATTCGGTCAGAAGCGCGATAATTACTTGAACGTCCATGGTAACCCGATCCTCGGTCCGATCAGAAGTCTTTTCTCGAATGAATGCAGTCAAAGTCTGCACGATTGGGTTCGCCAAATCCTGATGTCGAGGGTTCAGGCAAATTTCCCGAAGTGTGTAGATTGCTCCTAACCGAATTTCGAGTTTTTCATCGGAAAGCTGAGAAATCGCGCGGTTAAAGGTTTCCGTTAACAGATCCCTGCGGTCCCATTCAGCCTGCTCCGTTGCCGCCCGCGCTTGCAGGGCTAACGAGCGGCCACGCCAAAATGCGATCGCCAAGCCAGCAAACCCTCCGACTAAGATGCCGTAGTTGCGGACAATTTCGCTCCACTCAACCGGCGTCATCACTTTGCGCGTTTTTCGATCAAAAATGAATCGCCCGCCCGTGAGCGTCGAGCACGCTCTCGTGCATCATTTCCGACAGGGTGGGATGCGGGAACACCGTGTGCATCAATTCGGCCTCGGTGGTCTCCAGGGACTTGGCGATGCCGTAGCCCTGGATCAGTTCGGTCACCTCGGCACCGATCATGTGCGCGCCCAGCAGTTCGCCGGTGTCGGCGTCGAACACCGTCTTGACCATCCCCTCCGGCTCGCCCAGGGCGATCGCCTTGCCGTTGCCCAGGAACGGGAAACGGCCAACCCGGACCGCGCGGCCGCGTTCCCTGGCCCGCGCCTCCGAGAGGCCGACGCTCGCCACCTGCGGCCGGCAGTAGGTGCAGGCCGGGATACGGTCGGCGTCCAGCGGATGGACATCCGAAGCCCCGGCGATCCTTTCGACGCAGATCACCCCCTCGTGGGACGCCTTGTGGGCCAGGCAGGGCGGCCCGACCACGTCGCCGATGGCGTAAATGCCCTCGGTGCTCGCGCGCAACCAGCCGTCCACCCGGATGAAGCCCCGGTCGGTGAGCGTCACGCCGGCCGCCTCCAGCCCGATGTCCTCGACGTTGGGCACCACGCCAACCGCCGCGATCACCCGGTCGACGATGATCTCGGAGGTCTCGCCGCCCGCGTCCAGGACCGCCACCACCTCGTCGGCCCCTTTCCTCAGTTCGGCGACCCTGGTCCCCACGCGGATGGTCATGCCCTTTTTCTCGAACGCCTTGTGGGCCAGGGCGGAGATTTCCTCGTCCTCGAACGGCAGAACGCGCGGCAGCACCTCGGCCACCGTCACCTCGGAACCCAGGGAGTTGAAGAAGCTGGCGAACTCGATGCCGATGGCGCCCGAGCCGATGACCAGCAGGCGTTTCGGATGGATGTCCGGCACCAGCGCCTCGCGATAGCTCCAGACGAACCGTCCGTCCGGCTCCAGGCCCGGCAGGTGGCGGGCCCGCGCCCCGGTGGCGATGACGACATGCGGCGCGGTGAGCGTCGGGCCGCCGGCGACCGCCACCCCCCCCTTGCCGTCCAAGGCGCCATGACCGTCGAACACCGCCACCTTGTTCTTTTTCAGGAGGTGTTTCACGCCACCGGAAAGCTGCGCCGCCACCTTGCGCGAGCGCTCGACCACTTTCGGAAGATCGAACCCGAAGTCCCTGGCGATCAACCCGAAATCTGCCGCGTGCTTCATGTGGTCGTAGACCTCGGCGGAGCGCAGGAGGGCCTTGGTAGGAATGCAGCCCCAGTTGAGGCAGATGCCGCCCAGGTGCTCGCGTTCCACGAGGCCGACCCGCATGCCCAGTTGCGCGGCGCGGATGGCGGCCACGTAGCCGCCCGGCCCGCCGCCGATGACGATGAGGTCGAACTTGGTGCCGCCCATGGTTCGCTCCTACAACATCAGGCCAATCGGGTCCTCGATCAGCCGTTTGAGATCCTGCACGAAGCGGGCCGCCGTGGCGCCGTCGATGCAGCGATGGTCCACCGCCAGGGTAAGGGTCATCACGGTGGCGATGCCGAGCGCCCCGGCCTTGACCACCGGGCGCCGCTCCCCGGCGCCCACCGACAGGATGCCGCCCTGCGGCGGATTGAGGATGGAGTTGAACGACCTGACCCCGAACATGCCCATGTTGGAAATGGTGAAGGTGCCGCCCTGATACTCCTCGGGTTGCAGCTTGCCGGCCCGGGCCTTCTCGGCCAGGGCGCGCGTCTCGGCCGATAGGGTGGCCAAGCCCTTGGATGCCGCGTCCTTGAGGATCGGCGTGATCAGGCCGCCCTTCACGGCCACCGCCACCGAGATGTCGACCCGCTTGAAGCGCAGGATGGCGTCGTCCGTGTAGGCCACGTTGGCCTCCGGTACCTTGACAAGGGTCAGCGCGGTGGCCTTGACGATGAAATCGTTGACCGAAAGCTTATAGTCGGCGCCCTCCCGGTCGTTGAGTTGGGTGCGCAAGGCCAGCAGCGCGTCCAGGTCCACGTCGACAGACACATTGAAATGCGGCACGTCGCGCGCCGATTCGGTAAGCCGCGTGGCGATGGTCTTGCGCATGTTGGTGTTGGGCAGCGCCTCGAACTCGGGCATCAGGGCGAACACCGGGTCGGCGGCGGTGGGCGCCTTGGCGGCCGGGGCCGGCGCCGACGAGGCGGCGGCGGAGGTTTCGGCCGGCGCCGTAGCGCGCCCGGTGCCCTCGGCAAGGGCCTTCTCGACATCCCGCCTGACGACCCGCCCGCGCGGACCGGAACCATCGATCCGGCTCAGGTCGAGGCCGTTCTGGCTGGCCATGCGCCGCGCCAGCGGGCTTGCGAACACGCGCTCTCCCTGGGCGCCGGTCGGCGCGGCCCGGGTCACCGAGTCGGTGATCTGTCCGTTCACCGGAGTCGGCAACGCCGATTCGCCCACCGAAACCGGGGCGGCCTTGACCAAGGCCGGGACATCGAGGTTCTCGAGGGCACCGGCATCCTCGCCCTCTTCCAGCAGCAGCGCGATAACCGAATTCACCGCCACGTTGTCGGTGCCGCCCGGCACCACGATGCGGCCAAGGACGCCCTCGTCCACCGCCTCGACCTCCATGGTCGCCTTGTCGGTCTCGATCTCGCACAGCACGTCGCCCGCCGCCACCGGATCGCCCTCCCGTTTCTTCCAGTCGGCGAGCTTGCCCTCGGTCATGGTCGGCGACAGGGCGGGCATCAGGATTTGGATCGGCATGGCGGCGCCTCCCTAGCGGTAGCAGACGGCCCGCGCCGCCTCGACCACCCGGTCGGCGGTGGGCAGTGCCAGGGCCTCCAGGTTGGCGGCGTAGGGCAGCGGCACGTCCTCGGCACAGACCCGGGTCACCGGCGCGTCCAGCCAGTCGAAGGCATGCTCCATCATCAGGGCGGCCAGTTCGGAGCCGATGCCGGCGAACGGCCAGCCCTCCTCCACGCTGACCAGCCGGTTGGTCCTCCGAACCGACGCGACGAGGGTCGCGGTATCCAGCGGCCGGATCGAGCGGAGGTTGACGACCTCGGCCGAAATCCCCTGCTCGGCCAGTTTTTCAGCCGCTTCCAAAGCCACGTTCACCATCCGCGAGAAGGCGGTGAGGGTTACATCCGATCCAGCCCGCTCGACCTTGGCGAGTCCGATGGGGATCACGTAGTCCTCGGACACCGGAACGTCGAAGCCCTGCCCGTACATCAGCTCGTTTTCCAGCACCAGGACCGGATTGGGATCGCGGATCGCCGCCTTCATCAGGCCCTTGGCGTCGCTCCCCGACCACGGAGACACCACCTTCAGTCCCGGCACGTGGGCGTACCAGGACGCGTAGCACTGGGAATGCTGAGCGGCGACTCGGGCGGCGGCGCCGTTGGGGCCGCGGAACACGATCGGGCAGCCCATCTGGCCCCCCGACATGTACAAGGTCTTGGCGGCCGAATTGATGATCTGATCCATCGCCTGCATGGCGAAGTTGAACGTCATGAACTCGACGACGGGCCTCAGGCCGCCGAACGCCGCGCCGACTCCGAGCCCGGCGAACCCGTGCTCGGTGATCGGGGTGTCGATCACCCGCCTGTCGCCGAACTCATCAAGCAGGCCCTGCGAGACCTTGTAGGCCCCCTGGTACTGGGCCACCTCCTCGCCCATCAGAAACACGTCGCCATCGCGCCGCATCTCCTCGGCCATGGCGTCGCGCAACGCCTCGCGCACCGTTATCCGGCGGGTCTCGCCCATGTCTGGCTCGTCGGCCGAGGGAGCGGCCACGGGCGCCGCCGGACTCGACACGGCGGACGGACGCGGCGCGTCCGGCTTCGGGTCCGGCGCGCCGGGCCGGCCATCCAGGGCCGATGCACCCTCGCCGTCTTCCAGGATCAGGGCGATCGGCGCGTTGACGGCCACGTGCTCGGTGCCGGCGGCGACAAGGATTCTGCCGAGAACCCCGTCGTCGACCGCCTCCACTTCCATGGTCGCCTTGTCGGTCTCGATCTCGGCCAGCGGCGTGCCGGACTCGATGGCGTCGCCCTCGGCCTTGAACCAGCGAATGAGCCTGCCCTCGGTCATGGTCGGCGACAGGGCCGGCATGAGGACTTCGATCGGCATCGCTCAGGCCTCCACGAGAACGTCGGTATAGAGTTCGGACGGGTCCGGCTCCGGGCTGTCCTGGGCGAACGACGCCGCCTCGGTGACCACGCCCTTGACCCGCTTGTCGATATCCTTGATGGCGGCGTCGTCCAGGTGCCCGCCGTCCAGGATCATGCCTCGCACCAGATCGATGGGATCGCTCTCGGCGCGGATCTTGGAAACCTCCTCCTTGGTCCGGTACTTGGCGGGATCGGACATCGAATGACCACGATAGCGGTAGGTTTTCATTTCCAGGATGAACGGCCCCTTGCCGGACCGGCACTGCTCGGCCGCGTGGACGGCGGCATCGCGCACCTCGAGAACGTTCATTCCGTTGACCTGTTCGCCGGGAATGCCGTAGGCGTCGCCACGCCGGCAGAGCTCCGTGGTCGCCGAGGCGCGCTCGACCGAGGTGCCCATGCCGTACTTGTTGTTCTCGATGATGAAGATCACCGGCAGTTTCCAGAGCGCCGCCATGTTGAAGCTCTCGTAGACCTGGCCCTGATTGGCCGCGCCGTCGCCGAAGTAGGTGAAGGTGACGCCGCCGTCGCCCTTGTACCGATGCGCGAAGGCCAGTCCGCTGCCGATCGGCACCTGGGCGCCGACGATGCCGTGCCCGCCGAAGAATCCCGCCTCGCGCGAGAACATGTGCATGGAGCCGCCCTTGCCCTTGGAATAGCCGCCGCGCCGCCCGGTCAACTCGGCCATCACGCCCCTCGGGTCCATGCCGCAGGCCAGCATCTGGCCGTGGTCGCGGTAGCTGGTGACCACCGTGTCCTGGGGCTCGGCCGCCGCCGTGGCGCCGACCACCACCGCCTCCTGGCCGATGTAGAGATGGCAGAAGCCGCCGATCAGCCCCATGCCGTAAAGCTGGCCGGCCTTCTCCTCGAACCGCCGGATAAGCAGCATGTCCTCGTAGTATCGAATCAGTTGCTCGGGGGTCGCCGTCGGTTCGCCCGCCTTGCGGCGGCCGCGCCGGGTCGCGCCGGGACTCGTCGCCATGCCTCGCTTCCTTCCATTGGGGATCTTGTTTTGAGCGGAAGGTAGGGACGACGCGGCCCCTTGGCAAGAAAAACTTCGATATATAAAATATTGCAAATATTAATGTTTTTATGCATTTACCGTGATTCGGTTAATTTGCTGCGATGCACACTTTCGGTTAACGCATCGATTCACCCGCCCCTCCTGCGACACGCGGGAGCGGCCTCGACGCCGAGAACTTCGGGCATGCTCCGGGAAGCCGCTTACCGAACGACCGCGTCATCGGAGGATTTCGGACGCGGGATCACGATATCGCCCGGGTCGGCGTAGTTCAGCATCACGCGGACCCGCTCGTCGAGCAGGTCGGGGTCGAGGCTGTCCGGGCGCAGAAGCCGAACCCTGTGCTCCCACCGGCGGCGCTCCTCGGCCACCGCCTCGGCCATCGCGCGGGTCGCCTCCAAGTCCTTCCGAAGCGTGATCCAGGCGTGCACGCCGCGTTCGCCATGCACCGCGTGATAGGCGAAATAGCCGACCAGACAGGCCCCCAGCACCGGTCCGGCAATCCGTTTCAGCGCCCACCGAACGTCCGCCCCGACCGCCATGATCCCGCACCGCCTTTCCTGGAAACACCGGCCCGCCGCCGCGAACACCGACCGATTCGTCCTCAGTGTGAATCGGCCTTCGTTAGGATTTGATTAACGTCGCCACGAGGAAAGCGGCCGTCCGGGAATACCCTTGCGGGGCCGGCGCCCCTGGTACCGGGACATGCGACGGCTTGATCGCGCGGCTCCTCAGGTCCGGCCGTCGATATCGCGCCGGCGCACGATGGTCTGGCCGACCTCGTCGAGCCGCGCCTGTTCGCGCCGGTCCTCGTCTCGCCGCCGGCGCTCGTCGCGCAATCGTTGGGATTCCTCGTAGGTCTTCAGTTCCCGGTACGCCGCGCCAAGGTTGTCCTGGGCCACCCGCACCTCCAGTTCGGCCCGCGCGATGGCCTGCGACAGTTGCTCGCGGGCCAGGTTCACGCCGTCGGCGAAGGCGCCATAGGTGATGGCGAACTCGGGAGCCCGCGAGGCGACGGCCTGCTCGGCGAGCAGCCGGTCCTCGAGGCGCCGCGACTGCTCCTCCAGGTCGTCGAGCGCCCGCAGCTTCTGGCCAAGGGTCCGTCGATGCTCGTCGACCCGGTGCTGGACCAGCCGGATCAGCCCGCTCAGGTCGCGGCCGGCCATCGGTTATGACTCCTCGCCCGTTTCGTCGGAATCGTCGTCGCCGAGGATCGCCGCCAACTGGCGATATCCGTCGTCCAGACTCACCGCCTCCTCCTTGCGTTGGGCCAGAAAGGCCTCCAGGGCCGGGTAATGGGCGATCGCCTCGTCCACCGCGGCGTCGCTGCCGCGCCGGTAGGCGCCGAGACGGATCAGTTCGGACATGTCCTCGTAGGTGGACAGCAGCGCCCGGGCACGTCCGATCAGAGCGTTCTGCCAGTCCTCGTTGCAGGCCGGCAGGGTCCGCGACACGCTGCGCAGCACGTTGATGGCCGGATAGCGGTTGCGCTCGGCGATCGTCCGATCCAGCACCACGTGACCGTCCAGGATACCGCGCACCGCGTCGGACACCGGCTCGTTGTGATCGTCCCCCTCGACCAGCACGGTGAACAGGCCGCTGATCGTCCCCTGGCCCTCGGCCCCCGGCCCGGCCCGTTCCAGCAGTTGCGGAAGCTCGGCGAACACGGTCGGGGTATAGCCCTTGCTGGCCGGCGGCTCGCCGGCCGACAGACTGATCTCGCGCTGCGCCATGGCGAAGCGGGTGACGCTGTCCATCAGGCACAGCACGTCGTGACCCTCGTCGCGGAAATATTCCGCCACCGCCATCGTCATGTAGGCCGCCTGCCGGCGCGCCAGCGGCGGTTCGTCCGAGGTCGCGACAACGACCACGCTACGGCCCAGCCCCGCCTCGCCCAAATCGTCCTCGATGAATTCGCGGGCCTCCCGGCCGCGCTCGCCGACCAGTCCGATGATGCTGACATCGGCCTCGGTGTGGCGGGCCATCATCGACAGCAGGCTCGACTTGCCGACCCCGGACCCCGAGAAAATCCCCATCCGCTGACCCCGGCAGCAGGTCAGAAAGGTGTTCATTGCGCGCACCCCGAGGTCGATCTTGGTTCCGACCCTGCCCCGGGTATGGGCCGCCGGCGGCTTGCCGCGCACCGGATAGGCGCGGTGCCCGGTCGGCAGCGGCCCGCCACCGTCGATCGGCTCGCCGAACGCATCGATCACCCGGCCGAGCCAGCCACCGTCCGGGTAGATCACCGGCTCGCTGGCTCCCAGTTCGGCCCGGCATCCGAGCGATACGCCGCTCAGGCCGCCGAACGGCATCAGCAACGCCTTGCCGGCCCGGAAGCCGATCACCTCGCAGATCACCCGGTCGCCGCGCCGGGTGACGATTCGACAGTGGTCGCCGATCGACAGCGCGCCATGCATCCCGCCCAATTCGACGAGCATGCCCTGGACTCCCGAAACCCGGCCGAAGACCTGGGCATCCGGCAGCCGGCCGATATCGCGAATCAGGCTGTCCACATGCAGCGTCATGTCGGGCCTCCGAAGCCGGACTCCATCATCCAGGAAAACACAACATCTGGAAAGTTATGGATGACGACTCCCTAACGCGTGTTTACCATTGGGAGGATTTCTGGATGGGAACCTGTATGCGTGCGCTGCTCGTCGAAGACGACCCGAACATGGCGAAAAGCATCGAGTTGATGCTCCGCTCGGCCGGAATGGTGGTCGATTCCACCGACCTGGGCGAGGATGGCCTGGAGATCGGCAAGATCTACGACTACGACATCATCATCCTCGATCTGATGCTGCCCGACATCGACGGCTACGAGGTCCTACAGCGGCTGCGCCACGCCCGGGTCGATACCCCGGTGCTGATCCTGTCCGGGCTCACCGAGCTGGACAACAAGGTCAAGGGGCTGGGCTACGGGGCCGACGACTACCTCACCAAGCCGTTCGACAAGGCCGAGCTGCTGGCCCGCCTGCAGGCCATCGTGCGCCGCTCGAAGGGGCATTCGCAGCCGCTGATCCGGACCGGCAAGCTGGCCGTCAACATCGAGGCGCGGACGGTCGAGGCGGACGGCCACCCGCTCCACCTGACGGGGAAGGAATATGGAATCCTTGAGTTGCTGTCGCTGCGCAAGGGCACCACGCTGACCAAGGAAATGTTCCTCAATCACCTGTACGGCGGAATCGACGAGCCGGAACTCAAGATCATCGACGTGTTCGTCTGCAAGCTGCGCAAGAAACTCGCCACCGCGACCGGCGGCGAGAACTACATCGAGACGGTCTGGGGACGCGGCTACGTGCTGCGCGACCCGATTCCCGCCCAGCGGGACGGATAGTCCCCTAATCTTGCCAGGAGACCTTCATCGCTTGGTCGGGAAGGCCGGCTTTCCGGGCAACGGCCGGGTACCCGCCGTCGGGGCGGCCGGCCCAGGCGGCGCGCCTGCCGCCGGGGCCGCGCCGGGGCCGTCGCTCAGTCCGTAGACCCCGCGATAGCCGGGCAATGGCTTGAAGCGGTCGGAGATGCCGAGCACCGTCTCGGCGCCACCCAGGAACAGCACGCCGTCGGACGGCATCTGCCGGCTGATCCCCTCCAGCACCTGGCCCTTGGTCGCCTGATCGAAATAGATCAACACGTTGCGGCAGAACACGACGTCGAACTGGCCGAGCGCCTTGAGGTCGCGCAACAAGTTGAACTCCCGGAACTGAACCATCGCCCGCAGCGCCGGATCGATCCGCCAGGACTCCTCGTCTTTCTTGAAGTACTTGACCAGCATCTGGATCGGCAGGCCGCGCTGCACCTCGAACTGCGAATAGATGCCCGCCTTGGCCTTTTCCAGCATCTCGGTCGAGATGTCGGTGCCGACGATCTCGATTCTCCATCCCGCCATCCGGGCCGAGGCCTCCTTGACGATCATGGCGAGGGAATAGGGTTCCTGACCGCTCGACGCGGCGGCGCACCAGATACGCAATGATTTCTTGGCCGCCCGAGCCTCGATCATCTGCGGCAGGATAACGTCGCGGAACAGATCGAATGGCTTGATATCGCGGAAGAAAAACGATTCGTTGGTGGTCATCGCCTCGGTTACGTCCTTCAGCAGGCGCGGATCGCGCCGGCTGCGGAGGTTGGCGATCAGGTCCTCAAGATCCTTCATGCCCTTCTTGCGGGCGACCGGCATCAGGCGGCTTTCCAGAAGGTAGATCTTGTCGGTGCCAATCACCAAGCCGGACTCGCTCTTGAGCATCGCCGCCATGAATTCGAAATCGGCTGGCTTCATCGGGGCCCCCTGTTGACGAGTCGGATGATGTGCGGCGCGAGGTCGCCGACCGGCAGCACGGCGCTGCACACCCCGGCGGACGCCGCGGCGCCCGGCATGCCCCAGACGACGCTGGTCGCCTCGTCCTGCGCGACCACCGTGCCGCCGCCGTCGATCACCGCCTTGCCGCCCTCGGTGCCGTCGGAACCCATGCCGGTCAGCACAACGGCCAAGGCGCGCGGCCCGTAAACCGTGGCCACGCTTCGAAACAGAGGATCGACCGCCGGCCGGCAGAAGTTCTCCGGCGGGGTCTGGGTGATACGAGCGACCTTCTGCGAGCCCTTTTTTGCAACCAGCATATGGTAGCCGCCCGGTGCCAACAGCACCTTGCCGGCAACCACCAGATCGCCATCGGACGCCTCGGAAGCCTCCCATCCGGTCATTCGCTGGATATGCTCGGCCAGAATGGTCGTGAAGGTGGCCGGCATGTGCTGCGTGATGACCACCGGCAGCCGCAGGCCGCCCCGCAGACCCTTCAAAACCGCGAACAGCGCCTGCGGGCCTCCGGTCGAGCTTCCGATGGCAACGATTTCCGGCTTTTCTCGGCTCGGATCGCGCAACGTGAATTCGGTCGAATGGCCGGCCGACGTGCGGCGCCGCGCGGTGACGGTGGTCGCGCCCGTCGCGCCGCGCGCGACGGGATCGGATCGCCGGGCGAAGGTACCGCCCGG
Organism: Magnetospira sp.; assembly: GCA_028282245.1. Classification (GTDB taxonomy): domain Bacteria; phylum Pseudomonadota; class Alphaproteobacteria; order Rhodospirillales; family Magnetospiraceae; genus JANQGL01. The sequence continues at coordinate 10,375 of JANQIL010000027.1, read as the reverse complement.
CTTCTTGGCCGGGCGACGGCTTTCGGCATGGCGGCGATAGGCCTCGCCGAGGGATTTCACCTTGGACAGAATCTCGCGGCGGAATTCGCCGTCGGCGTTGATCTCCCGTCCCGAGGTCGGCTTCGGCACGTAATCGGCGGCGCCGGATTCCAGGGCGCGCAGGGAGATTTCCGCGTTCCGCTTGGTCAGGGTCGAGGCCATGATGACCTGGAGCGCCGGGTTCCGCTCGATCAGCTTGGGCAGCGCGGTCAGGCCGTCCATGACGGGCATTTCAATGTCCAGGACCACCACCTCGACATCCGACTTGTCGAGCTGGCGGATCGCCTGTTCCCCGTTGCTGACCGAGGCGATCACCCGGACCGCCGAATCTTCCTCCAGGATGCGCGAGACGAGACCACGCACCACCGCGGAATCGTCAACGACCATGACCCGGGTGGGGTCTCCGGCATTCACGCCGTTTGAAGGGATGTCCTTGAATTGCGCCACGTCATGCAAACCCGATGTAAATCCGTCCCGATGCGTTTATAGCAGACCGACCTGGGCAAACTTAGCCTGAATAATTTCGCTATCGAACGGCTTCATGATGTATTCGTTGGCTCCCGCCTCCATGGCCTCCTGGATATGCGTGATGTCGTTTTCCGTCGTGCAGAAGACGACCACCGGCTGGTCTCCGCCCGGCAGCTTGCGCAATGCCCGCAAAAACTCGATGCCGCTCATCACCGGCATGTTCCAGTCCAGCAGCACCGCGTCGGGCAACGCCTTCAGGCACGCGTCGAGGGCTTCCTGGCCGTCGGCCGCCTCGATGGGCTTGAACTCGAGCTCGTTCATGATCTTGCTTGCAACCATCCGAATGACCTTGGAGTCATCGACGATCAAACACGATTTCATATTGCTTCACCCCTCGTTGCGGGTTGCGGCGCGGCACAGACGCCACCCGCAGGCCACGTTGCAAGACGGCACGACGACCTCTGGATGTGACGACAGACAACATTCTATATGCACGTGTTTGCCTGATTTGTCATCCCCGTTCGACTACCCGCGCCGCTGTTCCTCCCCGGTCACCATCATCAAGGTCTGGTTGAGTGTCTGAACCAGCGCGTCGCGGTCGAACTTCGCCACGTAGTCGGTGAACCCGACTTCCCGGCCCATTTCGAAATCACGGTCCGTGGCATGCGACGACAAGGCGATCACCGGCAGGTTTTCCCAGCGCGGATCCGCTCGCAGGGTACGGGTGAGCTCGAAGCCGTTCATGCCGGGCATTTCGATGTCGCTGATAATGGCGTCGAACACCGCGCCGTCCTGCAGGACCTTGAGCGCCTCCTCGGCGGTCTCGGCCGAGGTCACCCGGTAGCCGGCGACCGACAGCAGCGGCGTCAAGAGATTGCGGAAGAACGGGCTGTCGTCGACCAGCATCACCCGCCGCCCCTGCACCCGATCGCCGGAATCGAAGGCTTCCTGCTCCGAGGTGCCGAACCAGTCCGCGAAGGCCTGGGTCAGGAAGTGACCGGCATCCACGACGTCGGTCGACTTGCCGTTGATGACGGCGGTGCCGATCAGTTCCGGGCTTTCGGCCCCCAGCTCCAGATTCAGCACGTCCTCGACGATGTCCACGATCTCGTCGACCACCAAGCCCATCGAGCGCTCGCGCTCGGTGAACACCAGGATCGGCTGGCGCCCCTCGGTCGCCATCACGTGACCGACATGGAAGGGGATCAAGGGCATCAGCTTGCCGCGATACTGCACCACCGGCTGGCTGTGCGAGAATTCGACGTCGCCCAGATCGATCTCCTCCAGGCGCGCCACCAGGGCAAGCGGCACCGCCTTCAACTCCTCGGAACCGGCCCGGAAAATCAGCAGGCTGGTCGTCTCCTCGCCACTCGCGCCGTGGACGGCGGCGGATTCCAGGGATTTGTCGCTCCCGGTCATGCTCACCTCGCCGGTCGCCGCGGCAATGCCGTTCGGATCAAGGATCATGATCACGCTGCCGTCGCCGAGGATAGTGTTGCCGGAATAGAACGGAATGTCACGCAGGATTGGCGCCACCGGCTTGACGACGATTTCCTCGGTGTCGAACACCCGATCGACGATGATCCCGAAGGTGTAGGTACCGACCTGGGTCACCACGATGAACATCTCGTCGTCGTCCAGGTCCGGCCGCTTGTCGCCCAGTTTCAGGAGGTCATGCAGCGACACCAGCGGCAGCAGGCGATTGCGCAGCCTGAGCACCGGCGCGTTGTTGATCACCTCGATCGCGTTCTCGGAGTTGGCCGAGGCGCGGACGAGTTCAAGCACGCTGATCTGCGGGATCGCGAACCGCTCCTGGCTGCATTCGACGATCAGCGCCGAGACGATGGCCAGGGTCAGCGGGATCTTGATGGTGAACGTGGAACCGCGTCCGGCCGCCGACTTGAGCTCGATGGTGCCGCCGATCTTCTCGATGTTGGTGCGCACCACGTCCATTCCGACGCCGCGCCCGGAAACCGCCGTCACCTTCTCGGCGGTCGAGAAACCGGCCCGGAAGATGTACTGGTGGATCTGATGCTCCGGCAGGTCGCCGAGCTCGGACTCGGTGGCCAGGCCATTCTCGATGATCTTGCGCTTGACACGCTCGGTATTGATGCCCTTGCCGTCGTCGGAAATCTCGATGATGATGTGGCCGCCCTCGTGAAAGGCGTTCAGGGTGATGGTGCCGGTCTCCGGCTTGCCGGCCGCCACGCGGTCGGCGGTGGTTTCCAGGCCGTGATCACCCGAGTTGCGGACCATGTGGGTCAGCGGATCCTTGATCAGCTCCAGCACCTGGCGGTCCAGTTCGGTCTCCGCGCCCAGCATCTGGAGGTCGATCTTCTTGTTCATTTCGATCGCCAGGTCGCGCACGATACGCGGCAACTTGGCCCAGGCGTTGCCGATCGGCTGCATCCGGGTCTTCATCACGCCCTCCTGAAGATCGGTCGTGATGTGGCTCAAGCGCTGCAACGGAACGGCGAATTCGGAATCGTCGCGACCCCTCACCATCTGTAGGAGCTGGTTGCGGGTGAGCACCAGTTCCGATACCAGGGTCATCAGGTTTTCCAGCAGTTCCACGTTGACGCGGATGGTCTGCGAGGCGACGGAGGATTCCTTGGCCGCCACCGGCTCGGTCTTGGCCGGCGCCGCAGCGGCGGCCTTTGCCGGCACCTTGGCCGCCTGCGGACTCGGTTCCGGGGGCTCCAGGGACTCCGCTGCCGCCTCGGCGGCCGATTCCTCGGCCATCGCGGCGGCGATCTCGGCTTCCGTCGCCGGCCGCACGCCGGCCGCCTCGGCCGCCTCGACCTCGGCCAGCAGCTCGGCGGCCACCGGGAACCCGTCGTCGTCCAGAACCGGCCCTCCGCTCGCGGACCCGTCGTCGGCCGGCGGCGCGGCCTCGGACACCGCCGCGTTGCCGCCTTCCGACATCGCGTTGAGGCTGGCGATCAGCTCGGCGTCATTCCCCTCCGGCTCCTGCTCGGTCGCCTCGAGGGCCCCCAGCAGATCACGAATGGTGTCGATGCATTGCAGGATCAGGGTCACCGCCTCGGGAGTCACCTCCAGGCTTCCGTCGCGGAACCGGCCGAGCACGTTCTCGCCGGCATGGGCCACTTTTTCCAGACGCGGCAGGCCAAGGAACCCGCAGGTCCCCTTGATGGTGTGAACCAGTCTGAAAATGTTGCCCAGGATCGCGGTATCGTTCGGGTTCTGTTCGAACTTGACCAGTTCGACGTCGAGAACCGCCAGGCTTTCCGCGGTCTCGGTCAGGAATTCGCTGAGCAGGTCGTCCATGAAGGTTCCCCTCGATCTGGAACGGTCCAACCCGCCGCCGGTAGGCGACCGGACCGGTGGGACACGGCACGGTGGTCATTCGCTGGTCAACAATACCACGCGGGGGTAAATGTTGTCTCGTGTTTCGTTGTCAATTCGAAATCATGCCGGCGGTCAGGCGGGCAGGACCGCCGCCAGCCGCACCTCGTCGGCATCGGAATCGGATATCTCCAGCGACACCGCGAGGTCCTCGGCCAGCCGCTGGGCGAAGTAGCCCTGCACGTTGCGGGCCGTGAGGTCGTCGAGCGTAGCCTCCGGACTCATGGCCAGCTTCAGGTCGTCGCGCAGGCGCGCCTTGTTCCCGAACGCCACGATGGCGACTCCGAGCCCCTCCTCCAGGTCGCCGAACTGCAACGACACCGTGCCGCCGGACGGCAGGCAATCGGCGCCGAGCTGGATCATGTTGAGCAGCAGCCGAGCGCCGCCACGCGACACCGTGCCGTCGCCGCCCGGCCAGTCGAGACGCACCTTGCCGTCCTGGAGGTAGCCCTCGGCGAGGTCGCGCACCGCCGCCAGCCCGTGAATGGCCTCGGCGCTGCCGGCAAACCCGAACGCCAGCCGATAGAACGTGAGGCGCCGGGACACCATGTCGCCGCTCCGCCCGACCAGCCCGAAGGCCTCGTCGCGCAGGCCGAGGTCGCCGTCCTCCAGCAATTCGATGCCGTGCTTGATGGCGTTGACCGGGCTGATGAGGTCGTGGCACAGCCGCGAGCAGATCAATTCTGTGATCTTGAGGTCGATCAGGACCGCCATGTGGGCCATCATTCCCCGGGCGTTGCAAAGCGATCGTGCGGTTATACAGGGTTCCGGCGGCGGGTCAATTCGGCGCATGCGGCGGGACGGGGCGGCGCGTCAGCCGCCCAGCAGGGCCTCGGCCCGCGTCAGATCGGCCGCCGCGTTGATATTGAACAGCGGGTCCGGATCGCCGTCGAAGGTCACCGGAACGGCGCCCAGGCGATCCGCCCAGTCGCCCATCCGCCGGCCGCCACCGCGCAGGAACGCCTCCAGGTCGCCTCGACGGGCAACCGGCCACAGGGCGCAGACCGGATGCGCGCGGCCGAACGACGCGGCCAGCGCCGCCGGAGCGCCGGCCGCCACCGCCGACCGCAGGCGGACCGCCAGATCGGGCGGCAGGAACGGGGTGTCGGTCGGCGCGCTGAGCAGCCAGGCGATCTCCGGGTGGGTCTCGGCCGCCCAATCGAGCGCGGTCAGCAGCCCGGCCAGCGGCCCCGGCCGTCCGACCATCCGGTCCCGGCGCACCTCCAGGGTGGCCGGCAGCTCCTGCGGCAGGGGATCGTTGGCCACCACGAGCAGCGCCCGCACCTGCGGGCCGAGCCGCCCGATCACATGCCCGATCAGCGGTCGGCCGGCCAATCGGCAATGGCTCTTGGGGATGCCGCCCATGCGCCGCGACCGGCCGCCGGCCAACACCGCGCCGAGAACCGCCTCCGGTCGTGCCATGATTCCCACCTCCCTGGCCATCCGATCGCTTGTTCCACGAAAACGCCATACATGCCAGGACGATGCGCACTGGCGGACACCGGCGAAGGCGGTATACTGCCGGGCCGTCCGCTCCCGTGCCCCGGAGATCCGTCGTGGTCCACCCCAGCACCAAGGTCGCCATCGTCGCCGCCGAGCACGAATTGGCGCAGGAGGCCAGGCAGACCCTGGAAACGCGCTACCCGCACGTGCCGGAGGCGGAGGCCGACGTGGTCGTCGCCCTGGGCGGCGACGGCTTCATGCTCAAGATATTGCACCGCCACATGGCCAACGGCACGCCCATCTACGGCATGAACAAGGGGTCGGTCGGCTTCCTGATGAACACCTTCCGGGTCGACGACCTGCCGGCCCGCCTGGCCGCCGCCCAGGCGTTCCATCTGCACACCCTGCGCATGATCGCCGAGACCGCCGGCGGCGCGCGACACGAGGCGCTGGCCATCAACGAGGTCTCCCTGCTCCGCCAGACCCGCCTGGCCGCCAAGTTGCGGATTTTCGTCGACGGGATCAACCGGCTGGAGGAAATGGTCTGCGACGGCGCCCTCGTCAGCACTCCGGCCGGCAGCACCGCCTACAACCTGTCGGCCTACGGGCCGATCCTGCCGCTCGGCTCCGAATTGCTCGCCCTGACCCCGATCAGCGCCTTCCGGCCGCGCCGCTGGCGCGGCGCCCTGCTGCCCCGCAAGGCCGTGGTGGCCTTCGAGGTCTGCGAGCCGGATCTGCGTCCGGTCAGCGCGGTGGCCGACTTCACCGAGGTGCGCGACGTGGTGCGGGTCGAGGTGGCGGAGTCGCTCAGCCGTCCGCCGGTGATCCTGTTCGACCCGGAGCACAGCCTCGAGGAACGCATCCTCAAGGAACAGTTCATGCCGTGAGCGCGGCCACCGCCGCGCACAACGTTCCGGTCATCGCGAAAACGACGCCACCGTCACGGAAAATGCCGCCGATCGGTGCAACGAAAGGATAATACCTGTCGGACATTCGAAAACAAGTTATCACACAGTTCTCGGAGCAAATATTACTGGATTCGGTTATTATATATATCTAATGTATCTATTTGTTTATTGACAATACTATAGACCCTGTTTATATATTTAGTGACACAGACACGGGGATTGCTCCTCCGAATTCCCCTGATTCCCGTGTCGGGATGAAATCACTTCGGTGGTTTCCTCCTCGTGCTCTTGGAACACACCCCTATCGACCGCGCAACGACTCCCCCTGTTGCGCGGTCCTTTTCATGGGGCATGCGAGTATTCCCCGGTGTGGCGCGCGGGCGGAGGGCCGACGATTCGAATGGATCATCAACCAATTGGTGTATTTAAGAAAGTCTGGCGACCCCGGCAGGATTCGAACCTGCGACCTGCGGATTAGAAGTCCGCTGCTCTATCCAGCTGAGCTACGGGGCCAATCTGCGCGCCGGAGCATGCTCAGGAGGCCCGGTCCCAGCGGAACCTGTCCGCATAGCTCTTCTTGATCACCCGGCGCGGATGAGGCTCGGCCAGCCGGTAGGAGAGATCGTTGCGCTCGGCGTAGGCGATGGCCTCCTCCCTGCTGTCGAAGCGCAGCCTGACCTGGGCGCGGGTGTCGCCGGAGCCGATCCAGCCCATCACGGAGTCGGCCCGCCTGGGCGCTCCCGGCGGAAACTCCACCACCCAGCGCCGGGTGTTGGCGCGTCCCGACTGCATGGCGTTTTTCGCCGGTCGATAGATGATCACCTCGCTCATGCCAATCCTCCCCACGCTGGCGGCGTCCATTCCACCGCCGCGCGTTCCGTGCCCTGCCAACGAGATACACCACCCGGGCGCCGAATGTCGAGTGTCCGGTGGCGCGGCGCGATACCGGCGAGTCGGGACCGTTCGAATTTTCGCGCCCCGCCGGGCGCTGGCCCCACCCGCCATGTCGGTCTCAGGCGAACCCGCCGAGCGCCCATTCCATGTCGCCCTCGGTCAGCGGATAACCGCCACCGCCGATCGCCCGCAGGCATATCTCGGGCGCCATCCCGGCCACGGTCTCCTGCAGATGTTCGGCGAACCGACCGCCCAGATCGGCTTTCCAGGCCACGGCGACCACGGCTTTCGGATTGCCGCCTCGCAGGATTTCGCGCACCACCGTCGGACGCAGGCCGGCCCGCACCGCAAGCGCCACCTCGCCGAACGCCCGTTCCTCGGTCAACGCCCGCGCAATCTGCTCGCCGGTGAGGTCCCCGGATTTGTGCATGCGCTCGGCCCGCTCCAAGTGGATCACGTCGGGCGGCGTCCAAAGATCGTCCTCGCCGTCCTCGTTCAGCCGTCGTTCCACCTCGGCCCGCACCGCCGCCGTGGTGTCCGGATCCAGTTCGCGGCGGCGCGCCAGGGCATCGAGAAATCGCGTCGCCACGAAGCCGGCCAGGCGTCGCACCGCCTCGGGCGAGAGTTGCGGTCGCTCGACCAGCGGTTCCTGCCAGGCCTCGACGTCGCGCGCCCGCTCGATGATGGCGTCCAGGGTTTCCTCGCGGATCTGCGCCGTCGGGTTGGCCAGCAGTTCGGCCACCGAAACCACGTCGCCGGTGGCGAACAGGGCACTGGACACATCGGGCGACACCCGGCGTCGACGGGCCATCGCGCCGAGCGCGCCGCGCGTCGGTGCCCGACGGATGATCTCCAGCAGGTCGTCGTCGGTGAGAACCGGCGAGAATTCCAACACCGGCCCGCAGACCTCCAACAGATCGTCGCCGGCCAGCCGGCGGATCACCTCGGGCGGCGCGTCGATCACGTCCTTCAGGGTCTCGGCAATCACCCGGCGCACCCGCGCCGCCTGGTCACGGGCCAGGGTTTCGAGGATTTCGTAGGTCAGGCGCTCGATCTGGCCGGTCTCGTTGGCGCTCAGGCCGGGCGCCAGGCGGGCGATCTTGGCCGCCAGGTCCCCGCGCACCGCCTCGTCGCGATCCCCGGCCAGCAGATGGTCCGCCTGGCGCGGCGTGGCCCGGTTGGCGGCGATCCGCCGGCGCACGTCCGGATTGTCGTCTTCCGCGAGGTAATAGAGGATTTCCGGCCGGATGTCGGCCCGCCCGGCCAGGGCGCGGCGCACCGCCGGGTCGTCATGGCGGGCCAGTTCGCGCGTTTCCTCGTAGGACAGATGTCCGGCCGCGGAGCCAAACAGCCTGTCGAGCAGCCGGTTCATTCACGCATCCTCATCGGTCCGTCGCCGTGCCGGGTGGCGTCGAAATCTCGACTCCGCTCTTACCCCGGCGCTTAACAGCGTACATGGCGGCGTCCGCCCGAGCCACCAGCGAGTCCTGATCCTCGTGGTCGGCCGGATCGAACACCGCAACTCCGATCGACAGACTCAGCGGTTGCGTGACATCCCCGGAGTGGTCACGCAGTCCCACTGAATCCGCCAGCAACGCCTCGACCCGCTCGATCACGACCTCGGGCGCGATGCGGTCGAACCACAGCACGAACTCGTCACCGCCCAGGCGCGCCACCAAGTCGGCCGGACGGCTGTGCGCCTCCAGCAAATCACGCATCAGCAACAATACCTCATCTCCACGCTGATGGCCGTGCACGTCATTGACCAACTTGAAGTTATCCAGATCGACGAGAACCAAGGCGCCGGTCCCGCGCGGCAGCCAACTGCGGGCCAGACGACGCGGCAGTTCCTGCTCGAAGAAGGCGCGCCGGTTCAAAAGTCCGGTCAGGGGATCGGTGCGCGACAGGCGCAGGATTCGCTGATGATTGGCGTACTGCGCCAGGGCGACGCCGAGGCGTCCCGCCACGTCGCCGGCGATCAACCGTTCGTCGTCGGTCCAGTCGCCGGCGGTCAACGGCCGCCACACGCAAAGCGCCCCGTTGAGGCGTTGCCGATAGGGCGCCGCGACGGCCAGCAGGCGAAGTCCGCCGGACGAGATCTCCATCACGCCGCGCGCGCCGGATATCCCCCCGAGGATCACCTCGAACGCCGGCTCCACGGCACCGGTGCCGTCCTCGGCCGCCACCTCCAGGCTCTGTCCGGCACCGATCCGGTAAATCCGCACGCCCCGCGCGTCGAGCGCCCGCATCGCCTTGGCCGCCGCCACGTTCAGCATGGCCTGCGGATCGATCTCGTCGCGGATCGCCGCGTCGACCCCGTCGAGAATCCGCTCGCGATGGCGGACTCGCGCCAGGGCGGCATCCTTTTCACGGTCGGCGGTCACGTCGCGGCATACCCCGCGCGCGCCGCGCCACGTCCCGTCGGCGCCGGTCAGCGGCAGCGCGGTGACCAGCAGGCAGGCGACCGCGCCGTCCGCCGCGCGCAGCCGGATCTCCTCCTCCTCGATCCGTCGGCGGGGCCGAAACGGATCCGCCTCCACCGGCGCCGCGATCAAGGTGTCCGGCCGGCGGCCGATCAGATCGGCCGCCGCATAGCCCAGGGCGCCGCGCGGAGTCACGTAGACGAACCGACCGTCGGCCCCCACCTCCCAGGCGAAATCCGCCGACACCTCCACCAGGTCCTTGAACCGCTGCCGGGAATCGATCAGCGCGGCCCGCATGTTGCGTTCCAGGGTGACATCCCAGGCCAACAGGACGAAGGCCCGGCCGTCGAATGGCAATACCTCGAAATCCAGCGTCTTGGCGTGCTCGCCCTGGCCGATCACGGCCCGCCCCGACGCCTCGGCCCCACCGAGGGCGGCCCGCACCGATTCGGTCAGCACGGCCGGTTCGCCGGCCGCCAGGGCGTCGCCAAGGAGGTCGCCGCGCGGATTGACCGCGAGGATCCGGCCGTCGCGATCGAGCAGCACGGCCGGCCCCACGTGCCGGTCGATCAACCGCCGGAGACCGGACACGCGATGCGCGGAGGCGAACGGAAAGGAAAAACGTGGTCTCGGCATCTCGGTTCGCGCGGTCGACAACGGCACGACGCGGCACGGCCGGCATCGCCGATTGATCTTATACGAAATCCGAACGAACGATTCGGATTTCCGTCCCTGCTCGGGCGGGCCCTCGCCCGACTGGCCGGCCTAGTGGATCGGATCCAACGCTTGGCACCCAAGCTTTGGATCGGTCGATCCACTAAACTATTGATCCGG
>JANQIL010000011.1 GCA_028282245.1 Magnetospira sp. | reverse complement strand
ATCGCGCGCTAGTGGATCGGATCCAACGCTTGGCACCCAAGCTTTGGATCCGATCCACTAAGCTATTGATCTGGTGGTTCGATTCAGCCAGCGGATGGGCCTCATCCGTTGGCATCGAACCACTAGCCCCCTTCTCGTCCAGCTCGCACCGGAAGTTCCGCATCTTCTCCCGCATCGCACGGGCGATTTCGATCTTCGTCTCGGCGACCGAGGGGAGCGCATCCATGTCGCCCAAACGGCCGATATTGCTTCGAGAGGTGCCCCGCGCCCAACAACGCAAAAAACCCGGCCGAATGGCCGAGTTTATGCGACTGAAACATCAGTATTATCTGGAGCGGGCGATGAGATTCGAACTCACGACTTCAACCTTGGCAAGGTTGCGCTCTACCCCTGAGCTACGCCCGCGCCGGTGTCGGGTGCCGACGAAGGCGCGCATCTTACCCAAAGCGAGGGCAATTGCAAGCCCGAAAACGGTCGGCGAATCGGCAAGGCAATCGGGTGCATCAGGGGGGCGATATCGTTGCGAAGTTCTGAATCAATGCGACGGCCACCTGTTTCCCGGAGGGGGTCGGGATGACGGCGACCGGTGCAATCGGCGAAGGTCATGTGTTTCCGGGGCATGTTCGGACCCTTCCGGACCCACGGCGACCGGGCGAGGTTCGCTAGTGGATCGGATCCAACGCTTGGTACCCAAGCTTTGGATCGGTCGATCCACCAAGCTATTGATCTGGTGGTTCGATTCAGCCAACGGATGGGACTCATCCGTTGGCATCGAACCACTAGGCGGGATGTCGAATCTGGTTGCGAGGCCGGTTCCGCCCTCTCCGACGATCCCGACATCATCCGCGCCAACACCGTCTTCAATTGGCGGTCCGGCGAATGAGCCATCCGGATTCCGTATCGTGCGTGTCCTTCGTTTCGGAGCGGGTTGAGCAAAGAGAGAGAGAGCCATTCTTGACATATAGCTGCCTAGGCTGTTACAGTATATGCAGTGAATATGAGAGGGGTCATGGTCGCCGACACGTCCCGTCCCGGAATCCACGATATGGACAGCCGCGTATCCGACGAGGACGGTGTCGGGCGCCTGCTGAACGAGGTGTCGAACAGATTGCTCGACGACATTGATCGGCAGGCCCGGAACGACGGGATCACGGCCGCGCAGTGGCGGGTGTTGATGCGCATCGCCAGCGGACTCGACACGACGGCGGCGGACCTGTGCCGAAGCATGCGCTACGACAGCGGCTCCATGACACGGATGCTCGACCGCCTGGAAGCCCGGAGGCTGATCCGCCGGAGTCGCCGCACCGAAGACAGACGCGTTGTCCAGGTCGACCTGACGGAGGACGGCGAGGCGATCTACCCGCGCGTCAAGAGGATCGGCATGAATGTCCTCAATCATTACCTGAAAGACTTCACGTCCGATGAGGTCTCCATGTTGACGGGCCTCCTGGAACGTCTCGCGGCCGTGCCGCCCCTCGAAACCTGAAACATCCAGCCGGTCACGGATGCGTTCGACGCATCCGTCGGGAGAGTGAAACCGTATCTCGTTAACTGCCTTGGCAATCGCAGCTTAAGCAGACAATAGCGCTTGTGTCGGGATGCCGCGTCCGGCCCGATCGATCAGGCGGTGGACGACGGCCTCCCCGGGGCAGCCCGGTGTGGCCGGCCCCGAACGCCGGGGGTCGCCGACATGAGCCGTTGACGCAACATCAGGATCGCCCGCCATGTCCTCAGGTCCGCCGACTCCCTCCGCTCCGCCGCCTGGCGCCCCGGCGTCCACGGCGCCGCCCGAGCTGTCGTCTTCGGGGCCGCGCAAACGGCGTCGCCATATGGGCCTCGCCCTGGCCGTGCTGGTGTTCGCGGCCCTCGGCGGCGGATACTGGGCCTACTGGGCGAACGTGGGCCGGTTCCATGTCGAGACCGAGAATGCCTATGTCGCCGGCAACCGCATCCAGCTGACGCCGCAGGTCGCCGGCACCATCGTCGCCGTGCACGTGGACGACACCGACCGCGTCAACGCCGGCGATATCCTGGTGACCCTGGACGACACCGACGCGCGCGTCGCCCTCGACAAGGCCAAGGCGAACCTGGCGCAGACGGTGCGGGAGGTGCGCCATCTGTTCGCGCGGACCCGCGTGCTGACGGCCGCCATCGCGGTTCGGAGGACGGGGCTGGAGCGCGCCCGGGACGACCTCAAGAGCCACGAGTACCTTGCCCGCACGGGCGCCGGTTCGAAGGAAACGCTCCGACATACCCGCAACGACGTCGCGCAGGCCAAGGCCTCACTGGCGGCCGCCCACGAGGATCTGGAGGCGGCCTGCGTGCTGGTCGACAGAACCACGGTCACCGGACATCCGCGCGTCCGGCTGGCGACGAACGAATTGCGCGCGGCCTACCTGGACTGGCGCCGGACGCGGGTCCTGGCGCCGACGGCCGGACAGGTGGCCCAACGTTCGGCCCAGGTCGGGCAGCGGACCACGCCGGCAACGCCGTTAATGGCCATCGTGCCGTTGGACGATCTGTGGGTGGACGCCAATTTCAAGGAAGCCCGGCTGCGCGACGTGCGAATCGGCCAGCCGGTGGACATGACGGCCGACCTTTATGGCGGCGACGTTCATTACCACGGTCGGGTCGTCGGACTGTCTGCGGGAACCGGGTCGGCGTTCTCGCTGTTGCCGGCGCAGAACGCCACCGGCAATTGGATCAAGGTGGTGCAGCGCCTGCCCGTGCGCATCGCCCTCGATCCCGGCGCGCTGGCCGACCATCCGCTCCGGGTCGGCTTGTCCATGCGGGTGTCGGTCGATCTTCACGACCAGGACGGCTCCCGTCTCGCGCCCGTGCGTCCGAACGCGCCGGTCGCCGAGACATCGGTCTACGCGGCCCTGGAACGGGATGCCCAGGACCTCATCGATCGGGTGATCGCGCGGATCCCGACGATCGCCGACACGTCGGACGCGATCGCCTGTGCTTCCGACGACGGATCGACGCTCGCCGCCACGACGGATGGGCCGCCGGACGGACCGGCCCCGTCACGCTGACCGGAGGCGAGCCCGTGGCCCCACCTCCGCAAGCGCCTCCCCATCCGCCGCTGACCGGTCTTCCCCTGGTGCTGGCCACCATCGGTCTGTCCCTGGCGACGTTCATGAACGTGCTGGACACGACCATCGCCAACGTGGCGCTGACCCCCATCGCCGGGGATCTGGGTGTCAGCCCGAGCCAGGGGACCTGGATCATCACCTCGTTCGCGGTCTCGACCGCCATTTCGGTGCCCCTGACCGGCTGGCTGACCCAACGGCTCGGGGCGCTGCGCCTGTTTCTGATCTCGACGTTTCTGTTCACCGTGGCCTCGGCGCTGTGCGGCCTGTCGCAGAGCCTGAACATGCTGGTGGCCTTCCGCATCGTGCAGGGACTGGTGTCGGGGCCGATGATCCCCTTGTGTCAGGCCCTGCTGTTGCAGTCCTATCCCAAGGAAAAGGCCGGCCTGGCCCTCGCCTTCTGGGGGATGACGGCGACCATCGCGCCGGTCATGGGACCCATCCTCGGAGGCTGGCTGACCGATAACTGGTCCTGGCCCTGGATCTTCTACATCAACATTCCGGTCGGCCTGATATCCATCTGGCTGACCTCCGTTGTGCTGCGCGGCCGGGAAACCCCCACCCGCCACCTGTCGGTCGACTACGTCGGCCTGATCCTGCTGGTCGTGTGGGTGGGCGCGACCCAGATCATGCTCGAACGGGGCAAGGAACTGGACTGGTTCAACGCCACGGAAATCGTGGTCCTGGCCGTCGTGGCGATCATCGGTTTCACGCTGTTCCTCGTCTGGGAACTGACCGAGGAACACCCCATCGTCGACCTGTCCCTGTTCGCGCAACGCAATTTCGCCGCCGGATGTCTGGCGCTGACCCTGGGGTATGCCACCTTCTTCGGCACGCTGGTGCTGATCCCCATGTGGCTGCAACGCACCATGGGATACACGGCGACCTGGGCGGGTCTCGTGACCGCGCCGATCGGGTTCCTGGCGCTGGTCATATCGCCCGTCATCGGGCGCATGATGGGCACGGTCGATCCCCGTTGGTTCGCGACCCTGTCCTTCATCGTCATGGCCCTCTGCAACGTCTGGCGCGCGACCTTTTCCCCGGACGTGGACGCCATGACCATCGCCCACACGCATCTGTGGCAGGGCGTGGCGATGGCGACGTTCTTCATTCCGCTGACGGCGATCATCCTGTCCGGTCTGGAGCCGCACCGCATTCCGTCGGCGTCCGGTCTGTTCAACTTCCTGCGTCTGATGGCCGCCGCGTTCGCCGCCTCGCTCTGGACAACCGCGTGGGAGGACGGCGCGACACGTCACCACGCCTATCTGACGGAGCATGTCACGGCGGCCTCGTCGGCGACGACGCAGGCGCTGGACAGCGCCCGCGCCCTCGGTCTGACAAGCCAGCAGGCCCTCGCCCTCGTCAACGAGCGCGTCGTGACCACGCAGTCTCAATTTCTATCTGTTCTTGACATGTTCTGGCTGGCCGGCGGGCTGTTCCTGGTTCTGATCGCCGCGATCTGGTTGTCGCGGCCGGCAATGCCGCCTCGCCGATAATCGAAGCCGGCCGATGCGCCCACGGAATGAGTCTTCCGGACTCCGTATCGGACCTGATGATGAGCCCCATCAAGCCGGCCGCCGAAATCGATTTTCCTTCGATCGGGGTATTGAGGATATCGAGGTCGTGTCCGGCGCGACCGGCTCCGCTCCAACGGCTATCCTCGCCGATCGGCCGCCGAATTGCCGGACGCGGGTTGGTACAGGGTCGAATGCCAATAGGACGTGCCGAGCAGGGCGACCCCGGCGATCATGTGGGCGGCGCGGAAGGTTTCGGTGTCGGCACGGCGCCCGCGCGCGATGAGGTAGCCCGTCAGGACCAGGGCGCCCAGCGACACCACCATGGAATTCTTGGCCGTCGTGCGTTCCCTCTTCCGGCGTACGCGCTGCGCCTGTCGTTGCTGGCGAACTTTGGAGGCATGGGGCGGGCTGGGGGCGGCGTGGTTCATCGAGTGCCGGATCCTCGGTTGAGGTTGGATTTGAGACGATCGATTCGATGCCGAGGAATAAAGAAAATGCGCCGCGCTCGCAATTAGTAGCAAGCCATTGTCGCGATTAAGTGACCTGAGTCACCCGATGGCGACTCGGTACGGATCCCGAATTGATCATCCGGAATCCGTATTAGGAGCGTGCCAGCGCGGTCCGATAGGCGGAATTGATGCCGCCGCGAACAACCTGCTCCAGCGCGACCTTGAACGCGGTCTTGCCGAACACGACGCCCAGATGACGCGCGGATTTGGCGAGCATGCCATCCTGGTTGATAGTGCTGAACAAACGGAGATCCGAGTGCTCCAGTGATTTTCCACTCGCCCCTTCCATGAACGACACCAAATCATCCACGTTCGCGCGGCGAGGGTCGTAATGAACGATCATGGAGCGGGAGACCAACCGTACATCAACCCGTTCGACGCCCTCGCGTGCCGCAAGGCCGTTGCTTAAGGCCCGCGCGAGCGTGTTGTCGCGGTGCAAATCGGGAATTTTAAACCGGATTCGACCGGGAATATGATGAACGCTTCGGCCCATGAGCGTCTCTCCTTAACCAACCCCTAATCATCATGAACGATTTTGATAACGACTATCATTACCAATTCCAAGCAGCGAATGGCCGGCAATCGGCTTCGATAACCCACTCGGCATTCCGGAAATCACTCCCGTGATCCGACTCGATATGGATTCCGGATGATCCATTCGGAAACCGTGTTCCACCGCCGTTGCGTCCTTTGGCGAGCTTGGGAGCGGCCAAGCGCGTGGAGCCGGTTCCCGGCGAGGGGAATTTTCCAAATTAATTCAGAAAGGCATGCCGCACCGGGGGTGTTTGGGTCTTTAAGCGGAGGCGCGCGCGTCATGCCGCCGAGATCCGGAATCTCGAACATCGTCTCGGCGGACTCGGCGTGGCCCGATCACGGCCCGCACAAGGGTGCCGATGGTAACCCCGTTGTGGATGAATGCGGAGACCACGGGACTTGCATATCCGGTGGCCGCGGCGATGAACAGCAACGTGTTGAGTCCCACCGCCCAGCGGAAGTTGGAGCGGATCAGGCCGATGGTCGACGCCGCGAGGGCGCGGCTTTCGGCGACGCCGGCGATTTCGTCGCGCAGCAGGACCACGTCGGCGGTCGCCCGCGCCAAGTCGGCGCCACGCGGCATCGCGATGCCGACGTCGGCGGCAACCAGGGCCGGGGCATCGTTAACTCCGTCGCCGACGAAGGCAACCCTGTGGCCTCGGGCTTGGAGATCCCGTACCACATCGGCCTTCTCCTCGGGCCGCTTTTCGGCAAAGACCATGTCGAGGCCGAGTTCTTCCGCCAATGCCCGTGCCTTTTCCGCGCGGTCGCCGGTCAGCAGCACCAGATGGCGGATGCCGAGCCGCCGCAGTCGAGCAAGCGTCGCGCCGGCATCGGAGCGCGCGTGATCACGCAGGCCAACCACTCCGGCGGGCGTTCCATCGGCGGCGGCGTAGAGCAGGGTTTTTCCTTCGGCAATCAACCGTTCCGAAACCGCCTCGAACGGACCAAAGGCGATTTGTTCGTGATCCTCAAGGAAATGGCGGCTGCCGACCACCACGCGCCGGCCGTTCACCTCGCTGACCAGTCCATGGGCAACGATGAAGTCCACGTCGTCGTGATGGATATGGTCGAGGGAGTTGCGCCGCGCCTCCTGGACGATGGCCTCGGCCACCGGATGGGTGGCGTGCTCCTCCAGCGAGGCCAGCAGCGCCAGCAGGCGCCCATGGGTCCAGACACCATTGATTGGAACCACGTCGGTGACTTCCAGGGAGCTATGAGTCAAGGTGCCGGTCTTGTCGAAGACGATCGTATCCACGTCGGCCAGGGCCTCGATCCCGAGGCCGCCCTTGATCAGGATGTTCGCCTGCGCCCCACGGTAGAGCGCGGACTTAATGGCCACCGGCGCACCCAGCTTCAACGCGCAGGAATAGTCGACGAGAAACACCGAGGCCAACCGATTCAGGTCGCGCGTGGCGGCAAAGGTCAGGGCCCCCAAGACGAGCGTGAAAAAGATTCGTTGATCGGCCAGGCGCTCGGCGCTCGACTGAATGGCCGGCTTTGCATCAAGGGTGGACTCAATGAATTTGGCGATGCGCGCGGTTGTCGTCGCGTTGCCGACCCGCACCGCGCGGATGCACAGCCGCCCGTCCTCGACCACGCCGCCGGCGAGGACCAGGGCACCGGCCTCGCGATCGGACGGAACGCTCTCGCCGGTAATCGACGCCTCGTTCACCGTGGCCGATCCGCTGATCACCTGGCCGTCGACCGGGATCATGTCCCCGGGTCCCACGACGACGATGTCCTCTTTGCGCACCTTGTCGGCCGGAACCTCGATCAGGGTCCCGTCGCCGGCCTCCACCCAGGCGGAATCGGGCGGCTCGGCGAGCATGCGGCGCAGCAGTTCGGTGGATGATCGGCTGGTCGTCGCCTCGAAGTACTCGCCCAGGTTCAAGAGGGTCACGGTGGCCGCCGCGGCGGCGTAATCGCCGCGCAGCATCGAAATGCCGAGGGCCGTGGAGTCCAGGACCTCGACGCAGAGACCCCGGGACAGCAGCGCGTTCGCCCCCTTGGCCAGCGATGGCGCGACCACCGCCAGGGTAAGCCCGGCCCGCCAGGCCGGCGGTAACAGCAGGCCGACGGCGAACGTCAACGCCGAGACCGCGGTTCGCCGCAGATGCCGCGCGGTCGGCGACGTTTCCAGGATGCGGGGCCGAGGGGCCGGCGGGGTGTTGGCGATCGCGCGAACCAGGGAACGCCGGGTTTCCGTCCGGCCGTCATGGTGGACGATCAGACTGCGCGCCACCGGGTTGGAGCGCACCCCCGATACGCCGGCGACCGTATCCCGCAGCGACTGCGCGAACTCGGCATGCAGACGGGAGTCGTACGAACTGAGTGCCCTAAAACGAATTCTTCCGGGCAATTCATGGGCGATTTTCATTGCGCGCCGGCGAGGGATCAGGCGGTTTCCGGTTTCTCCCCGGCCTCCATCTCGACCTCCGCCTCCGCGTCGTGGAAGCGCTCCTGGGCCTCCGCCATGCCCGCCTTGAGCATGCTGGTCGTCTTTGCGGCGGTCCGGAACAGGGCGCGCTGGATGGTCGGGTTGGTCAGCACCAGGGTGGCGATCGCCCCCACCGCCAATCCGGCCAGGAAGTGGTTGCTGGTCATGGTGCGCATGATGGGGCTATCGGTATTGAGCATCGGAGTGTCCTTGTCTTGATCTTATGGGATTGACCGAGGGTCAGGTCGGTTTCCTGGCGGACGTCCGCCGGGTGGCCGTCTTGGCGGCGTCGTCCTCGGGCAGGTCGGTGGCATCCACGGCCTGCCGTGGCGATGTCTTGCCATTCGGGCCGCTAAGCATGACGAACGCGCCGATGCCGGCGGCGGCCAACGCGATGAACCCGAACACCGGGTGCGAGCGGACCACCTGGGAGGCAACCGACGCGACGGCCATGGTGGCGGCGCTCCGGGCGCTGCTTTTGACCACGTTCTGGATCGCCTCGTCGGTCGTGATCTCTCCGTTTTTTACCCGCGCCATCTCCATTACGCCGGTGGTCATGCCGCCGAGCGCCGCTCCGAAGGCGCCCGCCTGGACGACGCTGCTGGCACTGGGCAGGATCGATTGCGCTTCCTCGCGAACCAGCTTCGGCGTCGTTTCGTCATGCATCGTCGTCTCGTGGGTTCGCACGGCCTGTTCGGGGGTCTTGTCCGCCATGGTTTCGTCCTCCTGGGCTCAGGCTGTCTGTGTCAATTGCTCGAACGCGGCGAGAGCACCATCGTCGGGACCGCCGAGCAGGAGGTCCCATAGCTCCGGGACCAGACGGTCCGGGTCGTATTCGACGACCGCCGACAGGGTCGCCGGGGACATCCGCAATCCCTCGACCCCAGCGACAGCCTCGATGGCCCGGCGAAAGGCGCCAGCGGTCATGCCGTCCGACCGCGACAGGGCCCTTCGGGACACGCGAACCCGCAGCCGTCCCGGAACATGATGCACCACGCTCAGATGCCGGCGCAACGGAAGCAGGCACGCCAGCGGGTGCGCCCCCGCCTCGCCAGGGGGGTGACGGATCTCGGTTGCGTCGCGGATCAACGTTCGGGTCTCCGGATGAACGAGTGCGCGAGAAACATCGAACGGAACGCCAGGGCGCGCAAGCAATAGCATTGAAACGGACTTGGATAACCTACTTCTTTGTCCGAGTATTTGACCGACCTCGGACAGCCGGGATTTTCACGCCACGCTCCGGACGTCCGGCGCCGGGCGGCCGGGCATGAAAGCCCATCCTGAGAACTGCCGATGTCGCGGGCGGGGTCTTGCGGTGCGCGGCGGGTTGGGCTAGAACTCCGCTTCCCGTCTCGTCTTGGCGGGTTTCGGTGCCGAATTCGGTGCCAAGGTGACTTGAATCAGGGGTTTGTTCTAACCTTAAGTCACTGAAAAACAGATATGGAGAGGTGCCGGAGCGGCTGAACGGGGCGGTCTCGAAAACCGTTGTGGGGGCGACCCCACCGAGGGTTCGAATCCCTCCCTCTCCGCCATCTTAAAATTTCCGCTTCCGATTTCCTCCAAGGCCTTGAAGATCAAGGAGGTTTTCGGGGTTCGAAACCCCTCGTTCCGGGCGTAGC
>JANQIL010000090.1 GCA_028282245.1 Magnetospira sp. | reverse complement strand
GGACTCGTCGTCTTCTCGCTGTTCTTCCTGCTCGACCCGCCGAACAACTATTTCGGCCTGATCGGCCTGGTGCCGCTGGCCACCGGCCTGCTCGGCTGGTGCCCGCCCTACGCCCTGCTCGGCATCAACACCTGCCCGACCGAAGATAGGGCCGACGCCTGAGCGCCCATTCCGGACGCACGGACTCCACGACCGGGGTCCGTGCGTCCGGAGATAGCCGAACAAACGATAAAAAACCGCCCCGCGAGGTGGACGCTCGGGGGCGGCATGTGACACGTCCGGGAGGTGATGTGCCTGATCGGGGGAGCTCCAATCAGGAGCACCATATACGCCCCTCCATTAACATCCGGTAAACGCGGTTTCAGAACTTGAACACCGAGTCGGCCCCCTCGCGAGCCTTGTTCTTGGCCGCGATGGCGCGCCGCACCCGATCCTTCTCGGCTTCCAGATCGTCCAGATACGCGTTCAGCGCCTCGATGGACAGAACTTCCAGGTTGGGCGCCACCGGCAGCGGTTTCGGCGGATCGAGGTCGTCGGGGTTCATGCTGGGTTCCTTAAGACTCTTTCAACCGGCGGCTATTCTAATAAATCCGCACCGAGACAGCCAGTCGAGCGAGGGCGAGATGAACCAACCGCTTCCGGAGACCATGACCTGCGTCGAAATCGCCGAACCGGGAGGCCCCGAGGCCCTGCGCGTCGCGACCCGCCCGGTTCCCGCCCCCGGACGCGGCGAGGTGCTGATTCAGGTGATCGCCGCCGGGATCAATCGGCCCGACGTCCTGCAGCGGATGGGCCGCTACGCGCCTCCCCCGGATGCCTCCGACCTGCCGGGCCTGGAGGTGGCCGGCCGGGTGGCGGCGCTCGGCGAGGCGGCGCTCGGAATACGTCCGGGCTCCGAGGTGTGCGCCCTCGCGCCCGGCGGCGGCTACGCGGAATACTGCGTGGTGCCGGCCGATCATTGCCTGCCGGTACCGCAGACCCTGTCCATGGTGCAGGCCGCGGCGATCCCGGAGACCTTCTTCACCGTGTGGACCAACGTGTTCGAGCGCGGCGGCCTGATGCCCCGGGAAACCCTCCTGGTGCACGGGGGAGCGAGCGGCATCGGCACCACGGCGATCCAGATGGCCAGCCGGCTGGGCGCCCGGGTCATGGTCACCGCCGGCTCGGAGGATAAGTGCCGGGCCTGCCGCGATCTCGGCGCCGAGATCGCGGTCAATCACCGCAACGACGACTTCGTCATGGCGGCCAAGGAGTGGACCGGCGGACGCGGCGTCGACGTGATCCTCGACATGGTGGGCGGCGATTACGTGCAGCGCAACCTGAAGGCCCTGGCTCCCGAGGGCCGCCTGGTCAGCATCGCCTTCCTTCGGGGTTCGAAGGTCGAGGTCGATCTGATGCCGATGATGGTGAAGCGACTCACCCTCAGCGGGTCGACCCTGCGTCCGCAGTCGGTCGAGCGCAAGGCGGAAATCGCGGAATCCCTGCGCAAGACCGTGTGGCCCCTGATCGAGGCCGGACAGGTCGCGCCGGTCGTGCATGCCACCTTCCCGCTCGCCGAGGCGGCGGCGGCGCACCACCTGATGGAGAGCAACGCCCATATCGGAAAGATCGTACTGACCATCGACTCGGCGGTTTGACCGACGCCCGCAAGCCACCTATATTCCGGGAACCGCCCGTTTCACAACCACAACCGGTGGTGGACGAGCATTCCATCAAAGCAACAACATACATAGGAACAAACCGATGTCGCTGCCTCTCATGCCGAAGGCAACGGCGGTGTGGCTTATTGACAATACCGCCCTGACCTTCGAACAGATCGCCGATTTCGTCGGCCTGCACTCCCTCGAAATCCAGGCCATCGCCGACGGCGACGTTGCGGGCGGCATGCAGGGGCTGGACCCGACGGCGGCCGGGCAGATCACCCTGGACGAAATCCGGCGTTGCGAGGCCGACCCCAGGCGGCGCCTGAAAATGACCGAACGCGACACTCCGCAGCCGCGCAGCCGCGCCAAGGGCGCCCGCTACACCCCGGTCTCCAAGCGCGGCGACCGTCCGGACGCCATTGCCTGGCTGCTCAAGTACCATCCGGAACTGAGCGAGGCGCAGATCAGCAAGCTCATCGGAACCACCAAGCCGACCATCGTCGCGGTGCGCGACAAGACCCACTGGAACACCCCCAACATCAAGCCCCGCAACCCCGCCCACCTGGGTCTTTGCAGTCTGCCGGAGCTGGAGAAGATGGTGCAGTTGGCGCGCGCCCTGACCGGCACCGTGCACGCTCCGGCGCCGCTCGACGGAGAGGCCCCGGACGCCACCCAGGCGGACCTGCCGGAAGGCGAGAATCCGGCGTGAATTCGGATTATCCGTTGTCCGAATCGACCGTCGACCCGCCGGGCGCCGGCACCGTCTTTCCGGGCGCCAACGGCTCGCCAACCAACCGGCTGAGCACCGTCACGTCGGATTGCGCGTAGCCCAACCGCTCGTAGAAAGTCCGCACATCCAGATTCGAACTGCGCAGCATGAGCTGCACCTTCCACACACCCTTGGCAAGCAGCCAATCCTCTCCGTGGCTGACCAGCCGCCGGCCAAGCCCCTGGCCGCGTAAATCGGGATCGACCGCGACATAGTAAAGCCAGCCCCGGTGGCCGTCGTGACCGGCCATCACGCTCCCGACGATGCGGCCGTCCTCGTCGGTCGCCACGAACAGGTCCGACGATGGCGTGCTGCGGCACATATCGATATCCCCGGGCGGCGGATTGTAGGGCTTCACGAGTCCGCAACGCTCCCACAGCGCCGCGACCTGACTATCCTCGCCCTCCCGGATGCTGCGAACCCGGTACCTCTGCGTTAACATTTTCAACTCCTTGAAAACCATGCACCACCTTTACATGCGGCGGATGACGGTTTGTCGATCATACTCATTAAAGGATCGTGACCGGGGTCGGCGCTTGTCAGCCGTCCGGTCGTGATGCACATAGATAGGCACGATGCGGCACTCAGGCGAACGAAAAAAAGGTCGGGGGCATGCGCTTGCGCATAAAGGGCCTGCTCGGCCCCGAGGAACTGGAGCGAATCGACGCCATACTCATGAACGGCGCCTTCCGCGACGGCGGCGACACCGCCGAAGGCGCGGCCCGGGTGGTCAAGAGGAACCTGGAGCTGGACCGCGCCGCGACCAAGGGCGCGGAGGCCATCGAGACCGTGGTCTACGCCCGCCTGGCCGGACACCCGGCGATCGCCGACAATGCCCTGCCGGTGCGTTTCTCGCGTCCCATCTTTTCGCGCTACGAGCCCGGCATGTCCTATGGCCGGCACGTGGACAACCCGTTGCTCGGCGAGGGTGGGATGCGCTCCGACCTGTCGTGCACCGTGTTCCTGTCGGCCCCGGAGTCCTACGAGGGCGGAGAACTGGCGATCGCCCGGGACGGCGGCGACGAGGAGTTCGTCAAGCTGCCGCGCGGCGATGCCATCGTCTACGACACCGGCATTCCGCACCGGGTCGCGGAGGTGACGCGCGGCGCCCGGATGGCCGCCGTCTGCTGGATTCAGAGCATCACCGGAGATCCTCATCGGCGCGCCATCCTCGCCGGCTTCCACAAGGTGCACCACCGGATGGTCGAGAACCACCCGGAGGCCGAGGAAACGGCGCTGTTCAACGAAGCCTATTACCTGTTGTTCCGGCTGTGGTCGCAGGTCTGAAGCCCGCCGTTGACAACCCGGCCGCGCGCCGCTAGGGCTCGACCAGCGACGAAAAAAAGAGGAGGCGCGCATGGTCCGGGCCCTGATTATCGACCGTGGCGATAACGGCATCACCCAGCGGATCGAGGACGTGGACGATTCACGGCTGCCGGACGGCGGCGTGACCGTCGATATCGCCTACTCGACCCTCAACTACAAGGACGGCATGATACTGCACGGCCTGGGCAACCTGGTGCGCGCCTATCCGCACGTGGGCGGGATCGATTTCGCCGGCACGGTGGCGGTCAGCGATCACCCGCGCTACGCTCCCGGCGACCGGGTGATCCTCACCGGCTGGCGGGTCGGCGAGGCGCAATGGGGCGGCTACGCCACGCGGGCACGGGTGAACGGCGACTGGCTGGTGCCGCTGCCCGATGCCCTCACGCCGCGCCAGGCGATGGCCGTCGGCACCGCCGGATTCACCGCCATGCTGGCGTTGATGGCGCTGGAGGAGCACGGCCTGACCCCGGACTCCGGCGAGGTCCTGGTGACCGGCGCGGCGGGTGGCGTCGGCTCGGTGGCGGTGGCGATCCTGAACCATCTGGGCTACAAGGCCGCCGCCTCGACCGGCCGCAAGGAAGCCCACGATTACCTGACCGACCTGGGCGCGACGACCATCGTCGACCGCGCCGAACTGGCCGAGCCGTCCGACCGGCCACTGGAAAGGGAGCGCTGGGCCGGCTGCATCGATTCGGTCGGCGGCCCGACCCTGGCCCGCGCCCTGGCCCAGATGAAGTATCATGGCTCGATCGCCGCGGTCGGTCTGGCATCCACCAACAAATTGGAGACCACGGTGATCCCGTTCCTCCTGCGCGGCGTCAACCTGCTCGGCATCGACTCCGGAACCTGTCCGTTCGAGCGCCGCAGTCTGGCCTGGTCGCGGATCGTCACCGACCTGCCGATCAAGAAACTGGAGGCGATGACGAACGAGGCGGGCCTGAGCGACCTCTGCGACCTGAGCCGCGCCATCCTCGACGGCCAAGTGCGCGGACGCACGGTGATCGACGTCCACCGGTGAGTCGGCTCGCCGCCGGGTGAGCCGCTACGCCGCCCGCATGGGTCGGTGATCGGTTTCCGATTCGTCGCAGGCGCCGCGCAGGGCCTCCAGCCATGTTTCCGCCGGTCGGTTCAGGGAATAGAAGATAACCGTCCTCTCCCGCCTGCGGCGCACCAATTGAAAGGCGCGCAGCCGCTTGAGGTGCTGCGACACGCTGGATTGGCCGATCTGCAACTCGTTGGCCAGATCGCCGACGCAACACTCGCCGTCGCACAACCGGCAAAGGATGGTCAGCCGCATCGGATGCCCGAGCACCCGGAGCACGCCGCAGGCATAATCGGATCGTTCAATCAAGTCGCTCATCGCGCCCCGCCTTGTCCCGCGAAGACGGCCAGTTCCAGGACATGTCCGTGGACGGCGCGCCGGATTCCCCGCAGGCACCGGACCGCGAGGCCGGAAGGATGTGGCCGGCCACCGCCAGCGCGGCGGCCGCCACCGACACCTCGGTCAACGCCGCCCGCGCGAAGGCCGGCGGCAGGATCGCCAGAAGGGCAAGGCGAGTCGCGGCGGTGCGACCGCGCTGTGCCTGCGCGAACAGGTCCAGGAGGTCGACCTCGTCGGCCGACACGTCGCCGGCGCCAGGCAAGCCGAAATCCATCCGGCGCAGCGCATGGACCCGGAACAGGGCCAGGAAGCGGTCGAGCGGCGGCAGGGCGGCACCGGCTCCGACGGATAGGAACAGCGACCGCACGCGCAGGCTGAATCGTCCCCCCGCCGCCCAGCCGCGCAGAGCCGACAGCAGCAGCCGCTCGCCGTCCAACAGTTCATCCAAGGTCGTGGCCGGCGACGGCTCCGGCGCGACGGCCGATGTCCTTGCCCGTGGCAGTGTATCCAGCATCGGTCTCTCCTTGTCAGGTGTTACGATCAGATAGGACCGCGGTCTCCGGGAACGGTCCGTCCAGGGCCTCCTTGAGGCCGCTGACGAAGGCGCCCAGCCCCGACGTGCGCACCGGCACGTAGGGCTTCTCGCAGCCCCGGCAGCGGTCCTTGATCTTGCGCACCGCGCTGTGGCTGATGCAGTCGGTGGGAAACACCACGATATC
Source organism: Magnetospira sp. (assembly GCA_028282245.1). GTDB lineage: Bacteria > Pseudomonadota > Alphaproteobacteria > Rhodospirillales > Magnetospiraceae > JANQGL01. Next base: position 6,091 of record JANQIL010000090.1, on the reverse strand, counting down.
GGCCCGGGTCAGCACCCCCTCAAGCGCGTCGTCGCTTTGCTCGCGGCCGCCGTCGTGGTGCAGGAAGGTCCCGTTCCAACGTTCGACCACGGCGCGGAACCGACAGGCATGCTGCGGTCGACCGCCCACGTAGAGCACGCAGCGCCCGGCCAGGTCGGCACAGGCGGCCGGCGCGTCGCAGCGGGTCGGGCAGGCCCCGAGGCCGCTTTCGAGTTGCGCCTCCAGGGCTCGATTCTCCGCCTCCAGGCCGGCCAGGGCGGCGCTCAGGGCGCGGTTGTCGGCCTCCAGCGTGTCGCGGTCCCGCTCACGGGCATGCAACTCGCGGCGCACCGCCGAATGGGCCGCCATGCAGTCGGTGAGTTCCCGCTGCACCTCGCGGACGGTGATCCGAAGCCCCTTGGCCTCGGCTCCGGACTGGAGTTCGGCCATGTCCCGTTCGAGGTCACGGACCCGTTCCCAGGCCCCGTTGAGGGCGCCAACCTGCGCTTCCAGCTCGGCGATGCGGGCATCGCGCTCGGCGACCTGACGGTAGCGCCGCGCCTGCTCGGCCGCCAGCGCCTCCTCGGTCTTCGCGCGGTCCTCGCGTAGCGTCGTCAGGTCCTTCACATCGGCCCGATTGCTGGCGCCGGCGATATGCGACAGCATGTGGGTATCACCGAAAATCTTGAACTCAAGCTCCGGGCTCAACGCCGGGTGGGTCTGCGTCGCCCAGTAGGCGCCGGGGATGTCGCCTTCCTTCAAGGCCTCGGCCCACAACCGTCCGAGGGCCTCGGCGTCGGACGCCTCGGCAAACCGGGCAATCGCCCGCCGGTGGCGGCGCTCCAGGATTTTCTGCATCATGCGGGCGCCCGGATTGCGCTCGCGCGCCATGCGGACGAACCGCACGTGAATGTCGTAATCGTCGGCGCCCGCTTCGGCAATCCCCAGCTTGCGCGACAGCTTGCGCAGGTCGTCCAGGGTCAGGCAGGTGCCGATGATCGAGCAATGAAGGCCGTGATCGAGGTCCCAGAGTTTTCTGCGGACCACCCGGCCGCCATCCACGGGAAGGTCGGCGCCCTGGATCACGTTCGACATTTCGCACATGTTCCCCTCCTCGATCGAGGCCCTTGCCGGGCGCGCGGTCGCTTCCTGCACAGCCGTATATGCAAATAATAATTATTCTCATATATAAACGACAGCGCGGCGCGGAGCAATGCGAAACCGGGGTTACCGAAAACCACGCGGCGGGAGCGGACTCCGTTCGTCGACATGAATTGGGGGCGGATCGCGCCGTTGCCGAATGCCGGATCCGGAGCGTTCCCGAAGACTCATGAAGGCGCCGCTCGCGCGACGCCTTCATGGGATGGTGGGAGGAATCCGCGCGCCCGCGGCGCGGATTATGCGAGCCGGTTCTGGCGGTTCTCGATCAGATCATCGACCACCGTCGGGTCGGCCAGGGTCGAGGTGTCGCCCAGGTTGTCGAAGCTGTCCTCGGCGATCTTGCGCAGGATGCGGCGCATGATCTTGCCGGAGCGGGTCTTCGGCAGGCCGGGCGACCACTGGATCCAATCCGGACTGGCGATCGGGCCGATCTCGGTGCGGACCCACTTGACCAGTTCCTTCTTCAAGTCGTCGGACGGCTCCTCGTCGGCGTTCAGGGTAACGTATACATAGATGCCCTGCCCCTTGATATCGTGCGGGGCGCCGACCACCGCCGCCTCGGCCACCTTCGGATGGGCGACCATGGCGGATTCCACCTCCGCCGTGCCCATGCGGTGGCCGGAGACGTTGATCACGTCATCGACCCGGCCGGTGATCCAATAGTAGCCGTCCTCGTCGCGCCGGCAGCCGTCGCCGGTGAAGTAGTAGCCCTTGTAGGTGGAGAAGTAGGTCTGCACGAATCGCTCGTGATCGCCGAACACGGTACGCATCTGGCCGGGCCAGGAATCGGCCAGGCACAGGTTGCCCTCTGTGGCGCCTTCGAGCACCTTGCCCTCGGCGTCGACGATCTCCGGGACCACCCCGAAGAACGGCCGGGTCGCCGAGCCTGGCTTCAGGGCGGTGGCGCCGGGCAGCGGGGTGATCAGGATGCCGCCGGTCTCGGTCTGCCACCAGGTGTCGACGATCGGGCAGCGGGCGTCGCCGACCACGTTGTAGTACCAGAGCCAGGCCTCCGGATTGATCGGCTCGCCGACCGAACCGAGGATTCGCAGGCTGGCGCGCGAGGTCGACTTGACCGGCGCCTCGCCCTCGCGCATCAGGGCGCGGATGGCGGTCGGGGCGGTATAGAAGATGTTGACCTTGTGCTTGTCGACCACTTCCCAGAAGCGGGCGGCGCTCGGATAGTTGGGCACCCCCTCGAACATCAGGGTCACGGCGCCGTTGGCCAACGGTCCATAGACGATGTAGGAATGGCCGGTGACCCAGCCAACATCGGCGGTGCACCAATAGATATCGCCATCCTGGTAATCGAACACATATTGATGTGTCATCGCGGCATAGACCAGATAGCCGCCGGTGGTATGCAGAACGCCCTTCGGCTTGCCGGTCGACCCGGAGGTGTAGAGGATGAACAGCGGATCCTCGGCGTTGACCTGTTCCGGCGCGCAGTCGGCGGACGCGTCCCTGGTGATGTCCTCGTACCACACGTCGCGACCGTCCCGCATCGCGACATCGCCTCCGGTCCGCCTGACGACGATGATCGTCTCCAGGCCGGTGCACTTCTGGGCCGCCTTGTCGGCATTGGCCTTCAGCGGCACCGCGCGACCGCCGCGCAGCCCCTCGTCGGCGGTGATCACCACCTTGGCGCCGCAGTCGTTGACGCGGTCGGCCAGGGCATCCGGCGAGAACCCGCCGAACACGATGGAATGCACCGCGCCGATGCGCGCGCAGGCCAGCATGGCGTAGGCCGCCTCCGGGATCATCGGCAGGTAGATGATCACCCGGTCGCCCTTTTGCACCCCCTGCCCCCTCAGGGCGTTGGCGAACTTGTTCACCTTCTCGGATAGCTCGCGGTAGGTGATGTGGGCATCGTCCTTCGGATCGTCGCCTTCCCAGATGATCGCCGTCTGGTCGCCGCGCGTGGCCAGGTGACGGTCGATGCAGTTGTAGGCAACGTTGGTGATCCCGTCGTGGAACCAGCGGATATGAACGTCGTGGGAATCGAAGGACACGTCCTTGATCTTGGTGTACGGCGTGAACCAGTCGATGCGCTTGCCGTGCTCGTCCCAGAAGGCTTCCGGGTCGTCCACGGACCGCTTGTACATTTCAAGGTACTTTTCGTTGTCGATCCAGGCCTGACTGGCAATTTCCTCCGCAACGGGGAAAATCTTCGCTTCGGACATCGGGTCCTCCCAAGGGCGGTTCGGTCTCGTGAGTCTATGACGGGTGGGGGCGCGGCGGCATGGCCGCGCCGGGGCCGGATTATGCCAAGGATGTGCGGCGGCGCACAAGTCCGCAGGAGACGATTTCCGGCTCCGTCGGATCGCCTCGGGCGCCGCCGGCCGTCCGGATCGCCAAGGGGGCGCGGCCGGCGGTCCATCGGGAGGCCTCGGGCGCAACGGCCACGGGCCGCCGGGGAGATCCCCGCGCGGCCCGCGATGAAACGGAGTCCAGGGAGGGCGGCGCAACCGCCCTCCGCCGGGACAGGGTCAGGCCGACAGGCTCCATACGTCCGGGGCCATGCCGACGCGCTCGGCGAATTTCCGCCGCTCCTCTTCCAATTCGGACGGCAGGCGGTCGCCGAACTTGGCGAAGTGCCCCTTGATCTCCTCCACCTCGGCCAGCGCGCCGTCCTTGTTGATGTCGGTGATCGACAGGAACTGGTCGCGGGTGAACTGCAGGCCGGTCCAGGTGATGTCCTCGTGCTTGGGCATCATTCCGAAGGGGCTCTCCACCGCATCCACCTTGCCGTGGACGCGGTCGACGACCCATTTCAGGACCCGCATGTTCTGGCCGAATCCGGGCCAGATGAACTTGCCGTTCTCGTCCTTGCGGAACCAGTTGGTGCGGAAGATCTTGGGCAGCTTGAGATCGCCGCGCTGTCCGATCTTGAGCCAATGCTGCCAGTAGCTGCCCATGTGGTACCCCATGAACGGCAGCATCGCGAACGGGTCGCGACGGATCGCCGCCTGGCCGATGGCCGCCGCCGTCGCCTCGGAGCCCATGGTCGCGGCCATGAATACCCCGTGGTTCCAGTCGAACGACTCGTAGACCAGCGGGAAGGTCTTGGACAGCCGGCCGCCGAACAGGAAGGCCGAGATCGGCACGCCGGCCGGATCCTCCCAGGCCGGGTCGATGGTCGGGCATTGGCCGGCCGGAGCGGTGAACCGGCTGTTCGGATGGGCGCCCGGAGTCTCGGAGGCCGGGGTCCAGTCGTTGCCCTTCCAATCGATGCCGTGGGCCGGCGGATCGCCGTCCATGCCTTCCCACCACACGTCGCCGTCGTCGGTCAGCACCACGTTGGTGAAGATGCAATTCCCCTGCTTCAGGGTTTCCATGGCCATCGGATTGGAGTCATAGGCGGTGCCCGGCGCGACGCCGAAGAAACCATACTCCGGATTGATGGCGCGCAGGGTGCCGTCCGGACCCGGCTTGATCCAGGCGATGTCGTCGCCCACTGTCCAGGCCTTCCAGCCCTCGAAGCCTTCCGGCGGCACGATCATCGCCAGATTGGTCTTGCCGCAGGCCGACGGGAAGGCGGCGGCGAGATAGGTCTTCTCGCCCTCGGGGCTTTCGAGGCCGAGGATCAGCATGTGCTCGGCCAGCCAGCCCTCGTCGCGGGCCATGGTCGAGGCGATTCGCAGGGCCAGGCACTTCTTGCCCAACAGGGCGTTGCCGCCGTAGCCGGAACCGTAGGACCAGATCTCGCGGGTTTCCGGGTAGTGGACGATGTACTTGTTGGAAATGTCGCCCTCGCACGGCCAGGGCACGTCCTGCTGACCCGGCTCCAGCGGCGCGCCCACCGAATGGACGCAGGGGATGTAGTCGCCATCGCCCAGGACGTCCAGCACCTTGGACCCCATGCGGGTCATGATCCGCTGGTTGGTGACCACGTAGGCGGAATCGGTGATCTGGATGCCGATGTAGGCGATCGGCGAGCCCAGCGGCCCCATGGAGAAGGGGATGACGTACATGGTCCGCCCCTTCATGCACCCGTCGAACCGTTCGTTGAGGATGCCGCGCATCTCGTCCGGAGCCATCCAGTTGTTGGTCGGGCCGGCGTCCTCCTGCTTCTCGGAGCAGATGTAGGTGCGCTCCTCGACGCGGGCCACGTCGCTCGGGTGAGAGCGGGCGAGATAGCTGTTGGGGCGCTTGTCCTCGTTCAGCCGGATATAGGTTCCGCCGTCGACGAGTTCCTGACACAGACGGTCATACTCTTCCTGCGAGCCGTCGCACCAATGCACCTTGTCGGGCTTGCACAGGGCAGCCATTTCGTCCACCCAAGCCAGAAGCTTGGCGTTTTTCGTCGGTTTCGTGCCAATATGAGTCATGGTGTCCTCGTCCCAAGCGGTTGAAGCGTCGTCCGGACGTTTCTACAGTCCGGGTTGCGTTTTCTTGGCGATATGCCAACCCCGGCTTTTCGCAATGTTGGAGAATGCTAAACCTGATGGAAAATATAGCGCCTGCATCGGCGGGCGGCAACTGGAGTCGTCACGAAAAGCGTAATTCCAGACCGCCGCGCACTGATATATCATATCTTGATATGTATCAAAAACGCATCGGATCAACCCACTAGCCCCCGAAACCGAGATCGGTGACGATTTCGGGTCGGCCGTGTTTCGCCGAACGCGGCACTCTCGCGACAATGCCGAGAATCGTGGAAACGACATTCACGCATGTCGTTTCGATCCGGCGGGCCACCCCGACCCATTGTGCACCCCTCGCCGGCCCGGGCGTCCTCGGTGGAATCGGCGTTTCCATTTATTGCCGTGGAATCGTTCACCCCATTGCTTCCCGGAGCACAGGTTTGCGGGTGCGTAAAGGCGCCGCTGGCGCTATCCTGGCCCGCCGTCGGCAAGGAGGTCTCCGCATGGAACGCGAGAGCATGGAATTCGATGTGGTCATCGTGGGGGCCGGTCCGTCCGGCCTGTCGGCGGCCATCCGCCTGATG
>JANQIL010000105.1 GCA_028282245.1 Magnetospira sp. | reverse complement strand
GCTTGGGTACCAAGCGTTGGATCCGATCCACTAAGCTATTGATCTGGTGGTTCGATTCAGCCAACGGATGGGACTCATCCGTTGGCATCGAACCACTAGATGGCCCTTCGGGGCGACTCTTTTCCGAGCCCGAGACTCCGCGCCACGAAATTGCTCCGCGCGCCATTGCGGGGTGACGGGACACCTTCGACCCCTCCCCTGCCTCTTTCAACGCGGACGAATGCATCCATCCCTCCGTGGCCGCTGGATTTGATTTTGACTAAGTCAAATCCAATCAAAAGTCCGTGTGCCGAATTTCGTAAAAGGGTAAAAGGTGCGTGCCGCCCTCGGTTGGCGAGATTCTTTCAATTCGGATACCATAAAAAAATGTGCTCCGTTTGGGGAAAACGGTCAATAGACGCGGATGGACGCACCCGAACCCACCATTTAGCGCATCATTGCATGGACGTGGCGGCTTGTTTCGAGGCGTTGGCCGGCGGATCCATGCTCGGGACCGCCCTGGCCCGGCTGGGCGGCTTGGCCCGGCTGACTCCCGCGCAGGCATCCAGACTGGCCTGCCTCGCGTTTCTGCATGACGTCGGCAAGGCGAATGCCGGTTTCCAGCTTCAGGAACAATGGCCTGGCGGCAAGGTCGGGCACGTCGGGCCACTGGCGCCGATCCTCGGCGGCGATCGCGGTCACGAGTGGTTCTGGGACGCCTTGCAGTTCGAGGAGTTCCTGACCTGGGATGCCGTAGGGGGCCGTGCCGTCAGTTGCCTGCTGCTGGCGTCGTTCTCGCACCACGGCACGCCGCTCGATCTGTTCGATACCGGCAAGGCAATCCCGGAAGCCGTCTGGGAGCCCCGGGGCAACATCGATCCGCGAGCGGCGGTGGCCGAGCTGGGAGCCCTTTGTCGCCGCTGGTTTCCACGGGCCTTTTCCGACGACACGGACCCCCCGCTGCCGGATGCCCCGGCCTTCCAGCATGGCTTCGCCGGGTTGTGTATCCTCGCCGACTGGCTCGGGTCGGACACCCGATTCTTCTTCCCCCATGTCGCGGACCTCGATTTGGAGTACGCCGCCACGGCGCGGGCCCAGGCCCGGGACGCGATCGCCGCCGTGGGCCTGGATGTCGCCGCGCAGCGCGGCGCCTTCAGCGCGCCGTCGGGATATGCCGACCTGTTCGAATTCGCGTCGCCCAACGCCATTCAGCGGGCGGTGGCCGATCTGCCGATCGAGGCGCCGCTGGTGATCCTCGAATCCGAGACCGGCTCCGGCAAGACGGAGGCCGCCCTGTGGCATTTCGCCCGCCTCTACGCGGCGGGACGGGTGGACGGACTCTATTTCGCCCTGCCGACCCGCTCGGCGGCGGTTCAACTGCACGACCGCCTCGGGAAGATGGTGGCGCGGATGTTCCCGGTCGAGTCCCGCCCCGAAACCCTGCTTGCCGTCCCCGGCTATCTGTGGGCCGGAGAGGCCAAGGGAACCCCTCTTCCGGGATTCGAGGTTCTGTGGGACGATGCGCCGGACGCCAGCCTGCGCGCCCGGCGCTGGGCGGCGGAAAACGGCAAGCGCTATCTGGCGGCGCAGATCGCCGTCGGCACCGTGGATCAGGCCATGCTCGCCGCCATGGCGGTCAAGCATGCCCACCTGCGCGCCGCCTGCCTGTCGCGCAGCCTGCTGGTGATCGACGAGGTGCACGCCTCCGACGTCTACATGCGCACCATCCTCAAGCACCTGATCGAGGGCCACCGGGCGGCGGGCGGCCCGGCGCTGCTGCTCTCCGCCACCCTGGGCGCGGCGCTGCGGCACGATCTGCTGCTCGGCCGCCGGGCGGCGGTGCCGGACCTCGCGACGGCGGAGGACGCGCCATATCCCGCCCTCTCCTGGCCGTCGGACGCCGGCGGCGGCGACGCGATGGCCTGCGGCGACAACGGACGGCCCAAGGCGGTCGCCGTCTCCATCCTTCCCGCCCTCGGCGATCCCGAACGAATCGCCGCCGAGGCGATCGCCGCCGCCCGGGCCGGGGCGCGGGTTCTGGTGGTCCGCAACACGGTGGACGACGCGATCGCGGCGCAACGGGCGCTCGAAATCCAGGCCGGGTCGGAGGCGAACCGCCTGCTGTTCCGGCTCGGCGACGTTCCGACCCTGCATCACGGCCGCTTCGCGCCCGGCGACCGCAAGAAACTGGACCGGGCGGTCGAGGCGCGGTTCGGCAAGCACCGCCGCGACGGCGACACGGCGGGACTCGTCCTGATCGGCACCCAGACCCTGGAGCAGAGCCTGGACATCGACGCCGATCTCCTGATCACCGATCTCTGCCCGATCGACGTGCTGCTCCAGCGGATCGGCCGCCTGCACCGCCACGACCGCCCGCGCCCGGCCGGATTCGAAACGCCGCGCGGCCGGATCGTCGTTCCCGAGGATCGCGATCTGGCGCGCCACCTCGTCAAGCGCAAGGACGGCGCGGGGCTCGGGACGGTCTACGAGGACGTGCTGATGCTGGAGGCCGCCTGGCGGCTGATCGAGGCGCGTCCCCACTGGAACATCCCGACCGACAACCGCCTGCTGGTCGAACGGGGCACGCATCCGGAGGCGTTGGCGTCTCTGAAGAATAGTTTAGGTCAATCCTGGATTGACCACTGGGAGACTCTGATAGGGCAGCAAATCGAGCATCAGAGATTTGCCAAGTCAAACCTTCTGCACAGAGACGTCAGCTTTACGAATAAGAAGATAAAATTCCCTCCCGAGGAAGAAGAGCGCATCCGTACCCGCCTCGGCGACGAGGGCCCGCGCGCCGAGTTCGATCCGGCGCCGAAAGGCCCCTTCGGCGGCACCGTGCCGGTTCTGCCGCTGCCCGCCCACCTGACCAGGGCGGCACGGGAAGCGACCGCGCCGGAGGACGTGACGCCGCTGCCCGGAGGCGGATTTGCCTTTGCCTGGGGACCCCTGAAATTCCGATACGACCGCCTGGGACTGCGCCTGAAGGAGACAGCCGCCGATGTATAACCTTCTTACCGAGCCCCTGATCACCGTGGAGACCGCCGTCGGAGATCGCGAACGGCGGACCCTGCCCGGGGTACTGGCCGAATTGTCGGCCGGGAACATCGCCGCGTTCCCGGCCCTGCGCCCGCACCAACGCCACCCCTGGCACGCCTTCCTGTGTCAGCTCGCGGCCATGGCCCTGATGACGGCGGAGGAAACCGAGCTGCCGGTGGACGAGGACTCCTGGCGGACCCTGCTGCGCCGCCTCGCGCCTGATTGGCCGGACGACGAACCCTGGTCGTTGATTGTGAAAAATGAATCGAAACCAGCATTCATGCAACCGTGCCTTCCGGAACATCTAGGAAATGTTCAATACACAGCTATTTCATCGGACGAGATAGACTCTCTAAAGAATAGCAAAAATCACGATCAAAAACAAAGTATCTCTTACCTCGAAAATCCAGAAAATTGGGTTTTCGGTTTAATTAGCATAAATACTTGTGGCACAAGTGATTCCGGAAATTATAAAGGAGGATTCCGCCAGGCAAGCGGATACAAGCGCCGGTTTGGAGTTTCGTTTACACCTTCTCCAGACACCTCAACCATGTTCAGTCGAGATACGCGTGCACTTCTTGAGCTTCATGAGGATTTAACGGAAGAATGTGGTTGCTTCGCAAATTACGGCTGCGAAATGTTATTATGGTTAAGAGTCTGGGATGGAATCAAATCAGCATACCGTTTCGATGAAATTGACCTCTATGCCTTGGAGATTTGTCGCCGGTACCGTTTACGCTGGGATGGTTCTCGAATCGTTGCCGACCGGCGTAAAAACAAAGACCTATTGAAGGAACTATCCAATAAATCCAAAGAGGGAAAAAATCAGTTATCGACAACATCAGGGGCGGTAGGCGACCCCTGGGGTTCGACAATTCGGGGAGAAAATCCCGCTTTTTTGGCAGCACATATTGGATTAAGACGATTAAGCTATTCTTTTGTTTCGGACTTGATATTCGGTAACAACGGCTATCAAGAATCCCCGCTTCTTGAACCTCGACCGGATGAAGAAGGAAAAGATGGATTTATCGTCATACGTGGCATCGCAACCGACACCAGCAACAAGGGGAATGGTAAAACAATCGGATATCATGAGCGCGTGATCCCAGCGAAAATTGAGATTCAGAAGGCAATAGGAAAAAAAAGCAAGGATCCATTGCTCGGCAAAATTTCAGAAAGCCGAATAAATGATGCAAAAGAAATATATAAATCTCTTTCCGAATCGATCGCGATTATCGCCAACTCTGCCAGATTAAACAAAAATGGCTATCCAGATACCCGAGAGAAGCTGGAAATTGGGTACAAATTGGCTGAAAATATCGAAAACTATATCGATGCAAATTTCTTCGACGCTTTATGGGTTGAATACGAATCTTCGCATGACGAGCAGAAGAAAATTCGAAACGCTTGGGTCGCCGACTTGATCGAAAAGGCGGTTCGGCTGCTCAACTCAACGGCCGAAGTCTTGCCTTTGCCAACCGTACACTACTACCGGGTTCTATTTTCCGCCCGGCGCCACTTCGACCGCAGGAAGCGCGATGCCTTTCCCGATCTGTTCCCCGTGACCCCGAAGACGCCGGAGGCCCCGAACAATGACTGAGCCGGACACCCGCGTAGCCGAACGGCCGGATCTGCGCCAGCAGGTCGGCACCCTGGCCCAGATCCTCGCCGCCGAACATTTCCCGCGCGGTGACCTCGCCGCCCTGCGCCGCATGGATCCGGACCGCATCGACGCACCCGCGTTCTGGCGGCTGGCCGCGCAGGTGGGATTCCTCGGCGACCGAGCCGACGGCCCCTGGGCGCGCGATCGCGAAACCCGCTGGGCGTGCGTCATCAAGGGGCTGGCCCTCTGCACCCCGACCGCCGGCCGGGGCACCGGCCACGACCCGCACATGCCGCTGGGCCGCGCCCTGTTCCTGGACGGCTACAGCGAACAGCGCCTGTCGCGCCTGCTGGCCGCCCCGGCCGACCGTCTGCCGGACACCGCCCTGCGCGCGGCGCGATTCCTCGCCGCCAAGGGGCGCGCCTTCAACTGGACGGAATTGACCGCCCTGATCCTGTTCGAGGGCGCATCGGCCGATCGGGCCGAGCCCGTCCGCCGCGCCATCGCCCGTGCCTACTATGGCGCCGAAGCCAAGGCCGCCGCCGACTCCTCCGAACAATCCTGACCGCCAGGGAGATCCGACCCATGACCCAGCCCCGTTTCCTTCAAATCCACAGCCTCCACTCCTATCCGGCGGCGCTGCTCAACCGCGACGATTCCGGCTTCGCCAAGCGGCTGCCGTTCGGCGGCGCCTCGCGCACCCGCGTCTCCTCCCAGTGCCTCAAGCGCCACTGGCGGATGGCCGAGGACGCCAAGGCCCTGGCCAACATCCCCGGCGCCACGGACGCGGTGCGGTCGCGCGAGACGGTGACCCGCCTGATCGTCGGTCCCCTGCGCGATGTCGACCTTGCCACGCCGGAGGTACTCGATGCGATCGAGCAGGAGTTCCAGCTGGCTGTCTACGGCGACAAGGGGAGCAGCAAAAAGGGCCGTCAACCCCTGCTGCTGGGCCTCCCGGAAGTGACCTACCTGCGCGGCGAGGCGGAGCGCCTGGCCCGCGACGATGGCGGAGACGCAAAGGCGGCAAGCGCGGCGGCCAAGGCGTTCTGCAAGGACATCAAGGCCAACATGAAGGCGATGCGGGAATCGGCCGCGCTGCCGGGCGGCCTGGCCGCCGCATTGTTCGGGCGCATGGTGACATCCGATACCGAGGCCAACATCGACGCCGCCATTCATGTCGCCCATGCCTTCACGGTGCATGGCGAGGAGAGCGAGAGCGATTATTTCTCCGTGGTCGACGATCTGCATCGGGCCGAGGACGACGCCGGGGCCGACCACATCGGCGACGTGGAGTTGGCCTCCGGCCTGTACTACGGCTACGTTGTGATCGATGTCCCGGCCCTGATCTCCAACCTCACCGGCACCAGGCCGGAGGACTGGATGGCGGCGGACACCGACCGCGCCATGGCGGGTGACGTGATCGATCATCTGATCCACCTGATCGCCACGGTGTCGCCGGGCGCCAAGAAGGGCTCGACCGCGCCCTATGCCTATGCCGATGTCCTCATGATCGAGGCGGGCGACCGGCAGCCGCGCACCCTCGCCAACGCCTTCCGCGCCCCCGTTCCGCCCCGCATCGACGCGGCGACCAGGGCGCTCGGCGCGCACATCGAGAAACTGGACACCGCCTACGGGACCGGCGAGGTCCGGCGGTTCATGAGCCTGGAAAACCTCGCCCTGCCCGGGGCCGCCCAGGGCACCCTGGCCGAGGTGGCCGCCTGGGCCGCCGACGCGGTCCGATCCGGAAAGGCGGCCTGATGGGCGAGCGACATCTGATCCTCGTCCTCGACGCCCCGCTGATGGCGTTCGGCGGCATGGCCGTGGACAACCACGGGGTGATCGAGGATTTCCCGGCCCTGTCCATGCTCGCCGGCCTGCTCGGCAACGCGCTCGGATACCGGCGCACCGATCGGGAGGCCCTCGACCGTTTGCAGGCGCGGCTCGTGTTCGCGGCCCGGCGGGAACGCGAGACCGCCACGCCCCGACTGCGCGATTTCCAGACCGCGCAATTGGAAGCCAATGATGGCGGCTGGACCACGCGCGGTCGCCCGGAAGGCCGCGACGGCGGCGCGGGAACCTACAAGGGTCCCCACCTCCGTTATCGCGATTATCACGTCGATCTCAAGGTCACCATCGCCCTGCGCCTCGACCCGGCGGACCAACCGCCGACCCTCGACGACCTCGCCGCCGCGCTCGACCGCCCGGCCCGGCCGCTGTTCCTCGGCCGCAAGCCCTGTCTGCCGTCGAGCCGGCTGTTCGCCGGCTGGGCGGACGGGGAGACGGCGCTCGCGGCGCTGGCCCGGGTGCCCGCCGACGGACCCGGGCCGTTTCGTGTGCAATGGCCCGACGGCGAGGGCGATCCGTCCGTCGCCACCCACCGTGCCTGGCGCCGGGCCGACCGCCGCGACTGGATCTCCGGCCTGCACGGCGGCGACCGCGCGGTCCGCGAGGGGCGGATGGCCGCCCCGGACGAGGCCGCGTCATGACCGCGCCCCTGCTGATGATCCGGGGCGAGATCGATCCGAACGCGCTCAACCACTGGGCCGCCACGCACGGCCTGGCGCAACGCGGCGGGTTCGACGAGGGATATGCCCTGCACGCCCTGCTCACCGGAATGTTCGGATCCCTCGCGCCGCGCCCGTTCCGCCTCGTCCCGTCCGCCGGTGGCGGCCGGGCGGTGCTGTATGGTTACGGCGCCAGCGGCGCCGATGACCTGGCCGACGGCGCGCGCCGCTGCGCCGACCCGCTGCAATTGCGGGTTCTGTCGCCGGACTCCCTCGACGACAAGGCCATGCCCGGGACCTGGACCGAAGGGGCGGTCTATGGGTTCGAGGTCCGGTTGCGACCGGTGCGACGGACCGACAAGCCGGACGACCGCGACCGGGCCAGCGAGCGCGATGCCTTCCAATGGGAGGCGGACAGGCTGCCGCCGGGCGCCATGACCCGGACCCGTGAGCAGGTCTATGCCGGGTGGCTGGCCGAGCGCCTGGTTCGCCAGGGCGGCGCATCGCTCGCGGGTCCCGTCGTTTTGACCCATTTCCGCCGGACCCCGGTCCTGCGCAAGGGACGGACCGGCTGGAGCCTGACCGAGGGGCCGGACGCCGTCCTGTCCGGATGCCTCGCGGTCCGCGACGGCGCCCGGTTCCACGCCCTGCTGGCCGAGGGGATCGGGCGCCACAAGGGGTTCGGCTACGGCATGGTGCTGATCCGGCCATGTTGAAGGGACGCCTCGGCCTCGAAACGGCGCGCATTCCCCACGCCGATAGGCACGGGCTCCTGTGGCTGTCGCGCGGCGCGCTGTCGGTGCGCGACGGCACCCTCGAATTCACCACCGCCGGCGACGGCGACCTGGGCGCCGGGGTCCATGCCATTCCGTTTCAGGGGGTGTCCATGCTGCTGCTGGGGCCGGGGTCCACCGTCTCGCACGACGCCCTGCGCCTTTGCGCCCGGCACGGCACGGCGCTGGCCGCCGTCGGGATGGATGGGGTCCGCAGCTACACCGCGCCCCCCCTCATCCCGGACCGCTCGGGGCTGGCCCGGCGGCAGGCCCGGGTCTGGGCCGACGCCGAGGGAGCGCGGCTGTCGATCGCCCGGCGCATGTACGCGTGGCGGTTGGGAGAGGTTCTGCCGCATAGGGACATCGCGGTCCTGCGCGGCATCGAGGGCGCGCGGGTCAAGGAGACCTACCGCCTCCAGGCCCGGACGTTCGGCATCGAGTGGAAGGGCCGCCGCTACGATCGCGCGGCGCCGGACTCCGCCGACCCGCCCAACCAGGCGCTCAACCATGCCGCCTCGGCCATCGAGGCCGCCGCCGCGATCGCCGTGAGCGCGACGGCGACCATCCCGCAATTGGGCTTCATTCACGAGGACCCCGGGCAATCCTTCGTTCTCGACATCGCCGACCTGTTCCGCGACCGGATCACCGTCCCGGTGGCGTTCCGGTCCGTCAAGGCATGGCGAGACGACGACCGGACCCCCCTCGAACGATCGACGCGCCGGGAGGCGGGACGGACCCTGCGCCGGGAGAAGGTGATCCCCGCGATGATCGATCGGATCAAGGAGTTGTTCGGCGATGCCGATGACGGTTCTGATGGCGCGTGACGCGCCGCCCCGGGTGCGCGGGTTCCTGGCCTCGTGCATGCTGGAAATCGGGCCGGGCCTGTATGTGTCCCCGGAGATGTCGGCCGGCGTGCGCGACCGCGTCTGGGCGGTGATCGAGGGCTGGACCCACGACCTCGGACAGGGCGCCGTCGTCATGGCCTGGCCGGACAGATCGGCGCCGTTCGGGCTGTCACTGCGCACGCTTGGGGTACCGCCTTACGATCTTGTCGAGGTGGACGGGATGTATCTCGCAAAGCGCGAAATTCCAAACGATTAATTCGCCTGATTGCTCTTTGACTTGTGAATGATTTGATGATGTTATACCAGCGGCAAGAATTTCTGACTCGGCGTTAACTCGGTGTCCACGGTTGGGGTGATTCAAGGGTGGCGAAGGAGATTCGCCATGTCAGCAGGTA
>JANQIL010000104.1 GCA_028282245.1 Magnetospira sp. | reverse complement strand
CTCGGGCGGGCCCTCGCCCGACTGGCCGGCCTAGTGGATCGGATCCAACGCTTGGCACCCAAGCTTTGGATCGGTCGATCCACTAAACTATTGATCCGGTGGTTCGATTCAGCCAACGGATGGGACTCATCCGTTGGCATCGAACCACTAGCGGCGCGGGAACAGGTAGCTGATGTCGGTGCGCGTGAACGAATCGATGTCGAGACTGGGGCGGCCGAACAGATAGCCCTGCGCGTAATGCACCCCGCAATCGCGGATAAAGTCGAGGCCGCGCTTGCTGTCGATCATCTCGGCCACGCATTCGATCTCGAGTTCACTGCACAGGGCGGTCAGGGCACGCAGGAAGGCGCGGCCCTTGCCGCCCTTCTGGGCCTGTCGCAGGGCGCCGCCGTCGAACTTCACGAGGTCGACCTCCAGCGAGCTCAGGTATTGGAAGTCGGCCGCGCCGGCCCCGAAGTCGTCGAGGCAGACCATGTAGCCCTGGGTCCGCATTCCCTGGATGTAGCGGTTGGCGACCAGCAGGTCGCTGATCTCCTTGGTCTCGGTGATCTCGAACATGAGGTGTCCGCGCAGCCAGTTGTTGGCGCGCAGCAGGTTGAGCATCTCGTTGACGAAATCCCCCGATTCCAGCGAGTGTCCGGACATGTTGAGGGCGACGTGGTAGCGCTGGGTCGCCCAGGACTTGGCGAGCCAGGTGACCATCCGTTCGAGCATCGCCATGTCGAACTCGGTGATCAGGCCGGCCTCCTCGGCGCGGGCGATCCAGTGGGCGGGCGAGATCTCGCCGTCGCCGAGATCGAACCGGGCCAGCGCCTCGTAGTGATGAATCACCCCGCTGTGCGCGTTGATGATCGGCTGAAAGGCGACATCGAAGGCGCGCGCCGACACCATTTCCTTGAATGCCGACAGGGTGCCCTCGACGCGGGTGACCACCTCCGACATGCGCGGCGGCATCCGCTCCAGGACGTCGACCGGATTGGCGGACTCGCGGAAATCCTCGATGGCGCTCACCAAACCCTTCGCGACGTCCTCGTCGGGCAGGTTGCGGTGATCCACGTCGATGGTCGCCGAGCGCGCCCCCGCGCCGAGGCCCTGAGGGTCGGCGCGCCGGGTCACGTCGTCGATCTGGGCGTCGAGGCGCCGGATGTCGGTGCGCCGGTCGTGCACCAAGCCATAGCGATCGTTGGCCAGACGGCCCGCCGAATCGCCACTGATCGAATTGGCCTTCAGGCAGGCGCTCAGGGTGTGGATCAGATCCTCCTCGGCCGCCCGATCGAGCCGCCGCCGCAGCATGGCGTAGTCCGGCAGGGTCAGCAGGGTGACCGAGACGTCCTCGTTGGCGGCCCGCATGCCCTTCATGCGGCCGAGCGCCATCTGGGTGAACCCGTCGTCGCTGAACAGCCCGCTGACCTCGTCGCGCGGCAGACCGTCCTGGTCGTGCGACACCACCGGATGGCGGACACGAAACGCCAGGAACGTGTGGCCGCCCATCTCGTCGAGACTGTAGCCGGCCATCGACAGCGGCATGGTGGCGCCGCGCCGCCCGAACAGGCGGACCCGGGCGTTGGTGATCCGCCCGTTGTGGCGCGCCACCTTCAACAGTTCCTCAAGCAGCCGACGGTTGTCGACCGCCACGATCTCGCCGAGCGGCAGGCCGCGCACCTCGGAGGCCGACATGCCGAGCAGAACGTCCACCGCGCCGCCCGCGAATTCGACCTGACCGGTCGACGAAACCTCGATCAGCAGATCGGCCCAGCAGAACGCGAAAGCGACGAATCTCTCCCGCTCGCGCCTTCCCGGACGCGATGCCAGGGTCTTCTCCGCCGCCGCTCCGGAAGCCACGCCCCCGGCCTCCTTTCTGTTGTCGTCCGTTCCCACGCCGATACACAATCCTGTCTTGTTGTCTCGGTTCGACGCTTGCCCCTTCCAGAACCGTCGGCGATCAACGCCGGAACGAGGCGGATGATTCCTCGTTTTATCCGACTCGTCAGACTCTTATCGTTAATCCCTTTGACTCCGAAAGATAAACAAATTCCTTATGACAGGGATTGTTGACGAGCACGTATGCGCGCTAAGCGATTACACGATTGTATTTTGCAATCACTATACATTGTCTATGCTACCGCTTCCCGCCCGGCTATCCACGAGATTCAAGCATGGCTCTCAATGGAAAACATCCTCTCCAGACGAACGCCGACCTGCGCGCCGCCACGGTTTGGGTGTTCGATCTCGACAACACCCTCTATCACCATTCGGCCAATCTGTTCGCCGCCATCGACCTGCGCATGAAGCGCTTCATCGCCGACTTCCTGGGGCTGTCGGAGGACGCCGCGTTCAAGATCCAGAAGCAGTATTTCCGGGAGTTCGGAACTTCGCTGCGCGGCCTGATGACCCTGCACGGACTGGACCCGAAGCGGTTCCTGGACTATGTGCACAATATCGACCTGTCGGCGATCGCCCCCGATCCCCGCCTCGATTCGGCGCTCGACCGCCTGCCCGGACGCAAGATCGTGTTCACCAATGCCGATCGGCCACACGCCGAACGGGTCATGGACCGCCTGGGCGTGGCGCGCCGATTCGACGCGGTGTTCGACATCTTCCAGGCCGACTTCACCCCGAAGCCGGACCCGGCGGTTTACGATCGCCTGGTCGCCGACCTCGCCATCGACTCGGCGCGCTGCGTGATGGTCGAGGACATGGCCAAGAACCTGACCCCGGCCCATGCCCTGGGGATGACCACCGTGTGGGTCGATACCGGGTCCGACTTCGGACGCCACGGACACAATCCCGGCCATGTTCATTACACGACCGACAACCTGTCCGAATGGCTGGCCGGCGTGGCGGGGCGGTAAGCCGCCGCCGCGCCGGAAATCCTCCGGGATCCGGGTCCGCGCGGGCTAGTGGATCGGATCCAACGCTTGGTACCCAAGCTTTGGATCGGTCGATCCACTACGCTATTGATCTGGTGGTTCGATTCAGCCAACGGATGGGACTCATCCGTTGGCATCGAACCACTAGGCGCGTCCCTTGCCGTAGCCGATTTCCTCAAGGCTTTCACCGATCTCGTCGAGAATCACCGGGTCGTCGATGGTGGCCGGCATCCGATAGTCCTCGTTATCGGCGATCTTCTGCATGGTGCCGCGCAG
The DNA here is from genome assembly GCA_028282245.1 of Magnetospira sp. Taxonomy (GTDB): domain Bacteria; phylum Pseudomonadota; class Alphaproteobacteria; order Rhodospirillales; family Magnetospiraceae; genus JANQGL01. The sequence goes on along the minus strand of JANQIL010000104.1, from coordinate 13,636 downwards.
GATCTTGCCGGACCGCGTCTTGGGCAGCCGCTTGACCACGGTGGCGCTCTTGAACGCCGCGACCGGTCCGATCTTCTCGCGGACCAGGCGCACCACCTCGGCCACGATGTCCTCGTGCGGCCGATCGACCCCCGATTTCAGCACCATGAAGCCAAGCGGCAATTGCCCCTTCAGCGGATCCGCGACCCCGATCACCGCGCATTCGGCGACGTCCGGGTGCTGCGCCAGAACCTCCTCCATGGCACCGGTCGACAGCCGGTGGCCGGCCACGTTGATGATGTCGTCGGTGCGCGACATGATGTAGACGTAGCCGTCCTCGTCGACGAAGCCGGCGTCGGCCGTCTTGTAGTAGCCGGGAAAGTCGACCAGATAGGCGTCGCGGAACCGCTGCTCGGCGTTCCATAGGGTCGGCAGACTGCCCGGCGGCAGCGGCAGCTTGACCACGATGGAGCCGATGTCGCCCGGTTTGACCGGCTGCTGGTCATCGTCGAGAACCTGCACGTTCCAGCCGGGCGCCGCCTTGGTGGGCGATCCGGGCTTGACCGGGAAGGCGTGCAATCCCATGCAATTGGCGGCGATCGCCCAACCGGTCTCGGTCTGCCACCAGTGATCGATCACCGGCACCTTGAGTTTCTCGACCGCCCAGTTGAGGGTCTCCGGATCGGTCCGCTCGCCGGCCAGGAACAGGGTCCGGAAGCCGCTCAGGTCGTACTTGCCGAGGAACGCGCCGTCCGGGTCGTCGCGGCGAATGGCCCGGAACGCGGTCGGCGCGGTGAACATCACCGACACCTTGTATTCGTCGATCACCCGCCAGAACGTGCCGGCGTCGGGGGTGCCCACCGGCTTGCCCTCGAACACGATGGTGGTGTTGCCGTTGAGCAGCGGCGCGTAGCATATGTACGAATGGCCAACCACCCAGCCGACGTCGGACGCCGCCCAGTAGACCTCGCCGGGCTCGACGTCGTAGATGTTCTTCATGGTCCACTTGAGGGCCACCGCGTGGCCGCCGTTGTCGCGCACCACGCCCTTCGGCTGGCCGGTGGTTCCCGAGGTGTAGAGGATGTACAACGGATCGGTCGCCGCCACCGCCACGCAATCGGCCGGCTCGGCGCCTTCGATCGACGCCGCCCAGTCGATATCGCGGCCCTCGATCAAATCGCAGGGCTGCTCGGGGCGACGCAGGATGACGCAGCACGAGGGCTTTTTGCTCGCCTGCTCGATCGCCGCGTCGAGCAACGGCTTGTAGGCGACGATGCGTCCCGGCTCGATGCCGCAGGAGGCGGACACGATGGCCTTCGGCGCCGCGTCGTCGATGCGCACCGCCAGCTCGCTGGCCGCGAAGCCGCCGAACACCACCGAATGCACGGCGCCCAGGCGCGCGCAGGCGAGCATGGCGATCACCGCCTCGGGAACCATCGGCATATAGACGATCACCCGGTCGCCCTTGACCACGCCGTGGGCCGCGAGGACGCCGGCGAACCGCGCCACCTGATCCTTCAGGTCCGCGAACGTGAGGGTGCGCTTGCTGTCGGTCACCGGACTGTCGTAGATGATCGCCGCCTGATCGCCGCGGCCCTCGTCGACATGGCGGTCGACCGCGTTGTAGCAGGTGTTCAGTTCGCCACCCGCGAACCAGCGATAGAGCGGCGCGTTGGAATCATCGAGAACCTTGTCCCATTTGCGGATCCACACCAAATCCTCGGCCGCGTCGCCCCAAAATCCCTCCGGGTCGTCCAGCGAACGTTGATAGGCTTCGTCATAGGCGTTGGTCATGCGCAGTCCCCCAAGCGTGCCGTTCAAAAATACTAGGCTTCCTACCTCTTCGGGCGGCCCACCGCCCGCCGCGATGGGGTGGGAAGCATGCCGAAATCGGCTCCGCTTGCAAAGCGGTTTGTTGCATCGAGCACGGACCCGGAGCACCATGCGGATGGCGTCGGCCAAACCCGCTTCCCTTGTTGCATCACTCCGTCTCGCGATGTCCCGCCCCGTCCTTTCCCTTATCCTGTTGATCACGCTGATCGCCCCGAACGCCGGAATGGCGGAGGATCGCGGCACCCTTTCGCTGGTGATCGAGAACGACATGTTCGGGCGCGGCACCGACCGCCACTACACCCACGGCACCCGCCTTGCCTGGCTGTCGCCGGCCGACCAGATACCGGAGATGGTCGACGACTGGGCGGCGCGGGTCCCCTTGTTCGCGTCGCGCGGCGCCAAACGGGTCTCCTATTCGATCGGCCAAAACATCTTCACGCCGAGCGACATCACGGAGAAAACCCCTTGGGCCAACGAAAGGCCCTATGCGGGCTGGCTCTACGGATCGGTCGGCCTGGTCTCCGATTCCGGCACCCGGCTCGACAACCTGGAACTGATGCTCGGCGTCATCGGGCCATGGTCGCTGGCCGGCCAGACCCAGGACTTCGTGCACGACCTGATCGACAGTCCCGACCCGCAGGGCTGGGACCACCAGCTCGATACCGAGCCGGGCCTGGTCCTGACCTACGAGCGCAAATGGCGCAACTGGTGGGATCTCGACCTCGTGGGGCTGGAAGTCGATCTATCGCCGCGCGTCGGAGCCAGCGTCGGCAACGTGTTCACCCACCTGGAAACCGGCGTCACCGTGCGCCTGGGCGACAACCTGCCGGCCGACTACGGCCCGCCGCGCATCCGCCCGAGCCTGCCCGGCTCCGACTTCTTCCTGCCCACCGACGGCCTTGGCTGGTATCTGTTTGCCGGCGTTGGCGGGCGCGCGGTGGCGCGCAACGTCTTCCTCGACGGCAACACCTTTTCCGACAGCCATCACGTCACCCGCAAGATTTGGGTCGGCGACCTCCAGGCCGGCATCGCGCTGACCTATGGGCGGACCCGCGTCGCCTTTACACAGATCGTCCGCTCGCCCGAATTCGAGGGCCAGGACGCGGTCGACAGCTTCGGCGCGATCTCCCTGTCGGTTCGGTACTGACCCCCCCCTCAGCACACCTTGCGGATGTCGACCTCCAGGATGCCCTCGGCGCCGGCCGACCGAAGCAGCGGAATCAGATCGCGCACCGCGTCGCGGTCGACCACCGTTTCGACGGCGTACCACTCGGGATCCGACAGATGACTGACCGTCGGCGCGCGCAGGCTCGGCAGGTGCTCCAGCACCCGCTCCAGATCGGATTGACGCACGTCAAGCTTGAGCAGCACCTTGCCGCGCGCCTCCAGCGCCGCCCACAGCATCAGGGCGATCTGGTCGATCTTCGCCTTCTTGACCGGGTCCTTCAGGGCCTCCTTGTTGGCGATCAGCACGGTATGGGTATGCAGCAGGGTGTCGACGATGCGCAGGCCATGCGCCCGGATGGTGGAGCCGGTCTCGGTGATCTCGACCGCCGCGTCGGCCAGTCCCTCGACCACCTTGGCCTCGGTGGCGCCCCACGAAAACTCCACCTCGGCATCGATGCCGCGCGCCCTCAGGAAGCGCCGCGTGAAGGCCACCAGCTCGGTCGCCACCACCTTGCCGCTCAGGTCCTCGACCCGCTGGATCGGGGAGTCGTTCTTGACCACCAGCACCCAACGCGCCTGGCGATCGGACGTCTTGGAATAGATCAGCGGTCGGACGATCTCCACGTCGGCATCGGTCTCCATCACCCAGTCGATGCCGGTCAGGCCGGCATCCAGGGTCCCGCCGGCCACATAGGGTCCCATCTCCTGGGACCGCACCAGGGCACAGGAGATGGCCGGATCGTCGATACTCGGGAAGTAGTTGCGGCTCCGCGCGCCGATGGTCCATCCCGCCTGGGCGAACAGTTCGAGTGTCGCGGATTCCAGGCTGCCCTTCGGAATCCCCAGCTTGACGACCTTTGACATGGCGATGATCTCCCGTGATCGCCTCGCCGCGTTCGCGAGGCGGCCAATGTTTGCCGCCCCGCCCGCGCGAATGCAAGCCCCTCGCCACCTTCGCCGACCGCGCCGCGAGCACAACGAGGGGCGGTTTTTTCCACGCCCAAAATAACCTTACGGCGTGGCATTCGGCGCCCAACCGTGCCATCATGCCGCACAGGGAGGGGGAATCCAGCGTCCCTCGCGATCGGGTCCAGAAGGAACCTGCGCGCCATGTCCACCGGATCGATACCGCCGTTCGACCCCTACGTCCTGCCGTTCTCGACCCGCGCGCCGGGTCCGTGGCGGACCAAGGCGGCGGCCAGCCAGCCGACCGCCGACGACGCGGCACGGATCGTGCGCGAGCAGGATCGCCGGATGCACGAAGCCCAGCAACAGGCGCTGACCTTCGAAAAAGCGTTGCAAGACGGCCGCGCGGCCATCGCCGGCGACCGCCTGCGGACCGCCGACGACCTGCTCAAGGCGTATCTGGTGATTGCCGCGATCGCCGCGGGGCGCAACGACGCGGGCGCGGTTCGCTACATCGCCGAACGGGCCGGGGCGTTCCTCTCGACCGTTCCGGACGATGTGGCCGAGGCGCGGGCGGCGGCCGAGGACACGGCGGCGCCCGATACCGCGCTCACCGCCCTCGGGCGCACCGTGAACAGCCTCGCCTCCCAGGTCCGCGCCCTTGCCACGATGGCCGAGCGGGCCGCCGAATCCCGGGACGCCGGCCGATCCCTGCGCGATCTGGCCGACGCGGCGGAGGGCCAGTTGGCGGCCGCCGATCCGCCGCCCGATCACGCCGAGAACGGCGTCGATCTCAAGGTGTGACGCGCGCCCGCGCGGAACCGGCGAGCACCGCCGGGAAACGCGGGCGTTTCGTCGAGCAACACCATATCTTGAGTTTGCAACCGAAGCCAACGCAGGATATCATACCCCAGCCGCGTGATCGGCCGCCGCGGACCGACCTCCGCCGAGGCGATGATTGATGTTATCGGATTTCAACCCAAGAGACCCAGGGAGTGTGGGCCCATGACCGAGATGGAACAGTTGAGTCTGACCGAGGAAAACGCGTTCAACCTCTCGCAGGTGGCGATCCAACTCGACCAGTCGCGCGACGATTCCAACAGCCTCGCGGCCGCTCTCGAACGCAACATGGAGGTTTGGGTCGCGCTGCGGATTCTGGTTTCGCGGAGCGGCGAGACGATTCAGCAACAGACCAGGGACAACCTGATTCGGCTCAGCCAGTTTGTCGCCGAAACGACCATGAAATACGGCGCCGAGATTCCGTCCGAGGTGGTCGATACCCTGATCAACATCAACCTGCAGATTTCCGAGGGGTTCCTGGAGGGCGGCAAGGCGAAGGGTTGATCATCGGCGCGGCGTCGGCCGGGATCTCGGTTCGATGCCCTCCTCGTCGTCGTCCACGCATCCCCTGACCGAGGCCCTGGCGCTGCATCGGGACGGCGAATTGGGTCGTGCCCGCGCCGCCTACGAGGCCTTCCTCGCCACCCATCCGGACCAGCCCGACGCCCTTAACCTGCTTGGCGTCCTGCATCATCAGCAGGGCGACGCCGCGACCGCCGTCCGCATGATCGGACGCGCGGTGGAACGGGCGCCCGACTTCGCCGCCGCGCGCAGCAACCTCGGTAGCGCCCTGATGGAACTGGGACGGCTCGACGAGGCGGCGGCCCAGTTGACGGCGGCGGCCGACCTGGAGGCCGCCGACCCGCTGGTCCGGGTCAACCTGTCCAACGCGCAACGCGCCCTCGGCCGGCTCGCCGACGCGGCGGCAACGGCGATCCAGGCGATCCGCCTCGCCCCCGACCTCGCGGCCGCCCACATCGCCCTCGGCCGCGCCCTGGCGGCGCTCACCCTGTTCGACGACGCGGAACGGCACTTCCGCGTCGCCCGCGACCTGGACCCGGACGACCCGTCACCGATCGGACTGCTGGCCGATACCCTGGAAGATGCCGGACGAACTGACGCGGCGTCGACGACCCTCCAGGACGCCCTGCGCCAGCACCCGGACTCGGCCGACCTGCATGGCCGGCTCGGCGCCTTGCGGACGCGGACCGGAGACATCGCCGGCGGCGTCAAGCATTTGAGCCAAGCGGCGCGCCTGGAACCGGAGCGAGCGGCCCGTCACAACGACCTTGGGCTGGCGTTGCTGCGCCTCAACCTGCCGGAACAGGCGGCGCGCTGCTTCGAGACCGCGCTGACGATCGATCCGAACGACCCGGCGGGTCTGGTCAATCTGGGCGGGCTGCACCGCCAGCAGGGCGATCTGACGGCGGCCGAGGCGGCCTACCGGCGCGCCCTGGTGGCGCACCCCGGCCTGGTGCCGGCGGCGGCCCAACTCGGCTCCCTGCTGTTCCTCGACCTCGGCGACGCCAACGCCGCCGTCGAACCGCTGCGGCGGGCCGCCGAGGCATCAGCGCCCGAATCCCCGCACGCCTCCGCCGCCCTGCTCGTCCGGCACTACGCCGACACGGTCTCCGGCGCCGAGATCGCCGCCGCCCACGCCGCCTGGGGGCGCGCCTTTCCGTCACCGCCGCGCCCACCGGCGCGGCGGCGCGGAACGGACGAGGCGTTGCGGGTCGGCTTCCTGTCGGCCGACTTCCGAAGCCACGCGACCGGCGTGTTCCTGCCGCCGCTGCTGCGTCACCGCGACGCCGCCGTTTGGACGGCGCACCTGTTCTCCAACACCGCCACGTCCGACGCGACGACGGACGATTTCCGCCGGCTGGCCGACGCGTTCACCGACGTGACGGAGATGGACGACGACACCGCCGCCGAATGCGTTCGCGACGCGGGAATCGATGTCCTGATCGATCTCAATGGACACACTCTCGGACATCGGCTGGGCGTCCTCGCGCGCCGTCCGGCGGCCATTCAGGCGACCTGGATGGACTACGTGGGCTCGACCGGGCTCGCTCAGGTGGACGCCGTGCTGGCCGACGCCCGCCATGTGACATCGGACATGGAATCCCAATACGTGGAAACGGTGCTGAGGTTCCCGGACAACCTCTATGTCCTCGACCCGCCAAGGGACGCGCCCGATCCGGCGCCGCCGCCCTGCGGCGACTCGCGGCCCGTGACCTTCGGCTGTTTCAATGCCGCCTTCAAGCTCGGCCCGGCCAACCTGGACCTCTGGGCCCGGGTGCTCGCCCGGGTCGCCGATTCGCGACTGCTCCTGCGCTCGCCGCCGTTCGCCAACCGGCAGTGCGTGACCCGGTTCCGGGCCCTGTTCAAGGATCGCGGCATCGATCCCGACCGGATCGCGTTCCACGGCCCGCTGCCCAACCGGGAGATGCTGGCCGCCTACCGAGACATCGACATCGCGCTCGACAGCCGCCCCTATTCCGGCGGCCTGACCACCCTGGAAGCGCTGTGGATGGGGATTCCGGTGATCACCCTGCCCGGCGATCGGATGGCGGCCCGCCATGCCGCCGCGCACCTGTGGACCCTCGGCGCCGACGATCTGGTGGCCTCCGACGAGGACGGCTACGTGGACATCGCCGCCGCTCTCGCCACGGACCGCCGCCGTCTGGCCGACCTGCACGCCACGCTCAGGCCGCGCCTCGCCGCCTCGCCGCTGACCGACGGCGCCGCCCAGACGCGCGCCTTCGAGGCCTTGCTGAGCGAGATGCTGGCACGGTTCGGAGGCTGACTCACCGCTTGTCGATCAGCCGGTCGAGCAGCCGCACCACCTCCTCGGAGGCGACCTCCATCTCCTGGTAGGCAGCCTGGGCGCCGTCCAGATCGCCCGCCGCGTAGAGGCGCGCCGCCTCCTTGCCCTTTTCATGGACCCGCCGGTGCGGTGGCTCGATGGCGGCGAAATCGGCATCCCCCCGAAACTCCGGCGCCACCTTGTCGTACCACTTGCCGAGCCGGCAGGAATGGTGGTCGGCCAGTTCGGATTCGGTGAGCCCGGTGAGCCCAGCGAGCATCTGGGCCAGCCGCTTTTTCCAAAGGAAATGGTCCGATTTGGCGCGATAGAGCACGTAACGCTCGATGGTCAACTGATCGAGCATCGCGAACTGGGTATCGATCACCTTTTCGGATTCGGCCACCGCGTCGATCACCTTCTCGGCATGCAGCATGTTATCGCTCGACATGACGCCGATGCCCTGGATGGCCGACGCGACCTTGTCCATGGACTCGATCTGCACGCCCTGAAGCCGCGCCGCCTCCTGCATGCGCGCGGTCGTTTCGCCGACCGTGCTCTCGATGCCACCGACCGTTTCGCCGACCCGGTGGATCGCCTGCTGACCGGCCTGGATCGTCGCCTCGGACTGCTCGACGCGAGTCACCGCGGTCGCGACCCCGTCCGAGAGTTGGGCGATCCGGCGGCGGATATCCTCGGTCGCCCCGGCCGTCTGATTGGCCAGGGTCTTGACCTCCCCGGCCACCACCGCGAAGCCCTTGCCGGCCTCGCCGGCCCGCGCCGCCTCGATGGTGGCGTTCAGGGCCAGGAGGTTGGTCTGCTTGGCGATCGCCTCGATGGTCCCGAGAATTTCACCAATCGACTCCGAGGCGTCGCCCAGCACCGCGATGTCGCGGATCAGGGCCTGTATGCCATCGACCACGGAATCCATCGCCGCGACCGACTCGGACACGCCGCCCGACCCGCCGTCGGAGGCCGCGCGCACGCCATCGAGCGAATGCAAGGCCTCGGCGCGCGCCGAGGCGAGCTGGTTGGCGATCGACGCCATCTCGCCGACCCGTGCCTCCAGATCCTGGGTTCGCTCGCGGATATGCCGCGCATCGCCCGAAACCCGGGCCACCGACGCCATCGCCTGGCTGGCGTTCATGGACATCAGGGTGGTTTCCGAAAGCTGCGCCGTCCCGCGTTCCGACAATTGGACGGCCAGGCGTTCCAAGGCCTGGTCGAGCTCGCCACCGAATGCCGGACGCGCCGTATAGTCCCCGGCAATCAACTTTTCGATGAATTGTACCGCCGACGACGCGTCGTCTACGGGAGGATTGCGTTCCAATTCCGCCGACTCTTTAAATCGTAGGTTTTTTTGCATGCGACCCTCTTCTCAAGACGTTCGCATTATATATAGGTTCAATAACAAAATAATGTCTATACGGTAATGTATTAGAATAACATAACAAACATAATTCCTTGACGATCAACCACGCATTCACCTCAACCCGTCGCTCCGTCACCTCTTTATTATGCTCCCTATTATTCCCTCCACCGCTTCTAGCGTCGGCGCCACGGCGTGCCATCCCCCGGCACCCGCCGAATCGGCGTCGAAATGGATCGCGCGGAGTTCGGCGCGTGCCGCCGCGCGCAGGTTTTCCACCTTGTCGTCGATGAACACGATGCGCTCGGGGGCCGCTCCGGCCGCCCCGATCAGCGCCGCGTAGGCCGCCGGATCGGGCTTGCGCACCCCCAGGTCGCCGCTCACCAGACAGGCGTCGAACCACCGGTCCAGATCGAACCTCGCGCGCAGCTTGGCCGACCAGCGGGAAACGTCGTTGGACAGCAAGATCACTTTCTCGAATGTCCGCCGCGCCCGCTCCAGAAACGGCACGATCCCCGGCATCGGCCGATGGCCGTCCAGGCAAGCGTCCTCCAGCGCCGGGTCGACCCCCAGGCGGCGCCAGAACGCGTCGCCCGACAGGTGCCCGAGGCTGGCCTCGAAGTAAAGCGCGCGAAGGGCCTTCGGATCGAACGGAACGCCGCGCGCGGCAAGAAACGGCCCGACCACCTCGCCAATGATCGAACGCGTCTCGAACACCACGCCCATGGCGTCGAGGGCGAGAACCGTGGGCCGGGTCATGTCGGCATCCGCCGTGCCGTCGGCCAACGCGCGGGGAAATCAGAATACAATGTTGACATGTTTTCTCGTCCTTAAACTCGACTAAACCTTAACGTGTCGTCACAGGATTTTCAAAGCGCGGATGTCCAAACAAGAGCGGCGACGGGGTTGTGATTTCATCGTCGCCGGCCGACCTCTCGCGGTCTATAAACCGGGATATGGCACACGACGCTCCCCGCATCGGCCTGGTCAGTCTCGGCTGCCCGAAGGCCCTGGTGGACTCCGAGCGCATCCTGACCCGGCTGCGCGCCGAGGGCTACGCGATCGTCGGCGACTACGACGGGGCCGATCTGGTGATCGTCAATACCTGCGGGTTCCTTGATTCGGCAAGGGCCGAATCCCTCGACGCGATCGGCGAGGCGCTGGCCGAGAACGGCCGGGTGGTGGTCACCGGCTGCATGGGGGTCGATCCGAAGGCGATCCGCGACACCTTCCCGGACGTCTTGGCGATCAGCGGCCCGCAACAGTACGAGGCGGTGGTCGCCGCGGTGCGCGCCGCGCTGCCGACACCCGTGGCGCCGTTCGTCGATCTTCTGCCGCCGGGCGGCCTGAAGCTCACGCCGCGCCATTACGCCTACCTGAAGATCTCCGAGGGCTGCGGTCATTCGTGCAGCTTCTGCATCATTCCCCGCCTGCGCGGCCGGTTGGTCAGCCGGCCGTTGCCGGAGATCATGGAGGAGGCCGAGGCGCTGGCCATCGCCGGGGTCCGGGAACTGCTGGTCGTGTCGCAGGACAGCGGCGCCTACGGCCTCGACCTGGGCCACCCGCCGGCGACCTGGAACGGGCAGACCCGCCGAACCCACATCCAGGGGCTCGCCGAGGCGCTCGGAACGCTCGGACTCTGGGTCCGCCTGCACTACGTCTATCCCTATCCGCACGTCGACGATCTGATTCCCCTGATGGCCGAGGGCCGGGTCCTGCCCTATCTGGACATCCCGTTCCAGCATGCGAGCCCGCGCCTGCTCAAGGCGATGCGCCGCCCGGCGCGCCAGGAAACGGCGCTGCGCCGGATCGAAGCCTGGCGCGCGCGCTGCCCCGACCTGACCTTGCGTTCAACCTTCATCGTCGGCTTCCCCGGAGAGACGGAGGACGACTTCGAGGACCTGCTGGACTGGCTGGAGGCGGCGCGGCTGGACCGCGTCGGCTGCTTCCGGTTCGAGCCGGTGGCCGGGGCGGCGGCCAGTGACCTGCCGGACCCGGTCGACGAGGAGGAAACCGACGATCGCTGGCACCGCCTGATGGAACTGCAACGGCGGATCAGCGCCGAACGGATGGCGGCCCGCGTCGGCCAGGAGGTGGCGGTGCTGATCGACGAGGTGACCGACGACGGCGCCATCGGCCGAACCGCCGCCGACGCTCCGGAGATCGACGGTCGCATCCACCTGGATGGCGATCACGGTCTGGCGCCGGGCGACCTGATCACCGCGCGGGTCGACTCGGCCGACGACTACGACCTGTGGGGAACGCGGGTGACGGATCCGTGAGCCGGCCGCGCGTAGTTCAGAAATCGGGATCGGGGAAGTCGTCGGCGATCACGATCCGCCAGCCGACGACACTCAGCGGCGCCGCCTTTTCGGCCCAGCGCCGGAGCACCGCCACCTCGGTCCGACCGATGCTCCAGGCATCGATCAGGGGCGCCATCACCTCCTGCTCCTGGGGCGCGTAGCGATGGTCGGACATCACCAGCACGTAGAGTTCGATCAGCGCGATGATCCGCGCGCGGCGGCTATCGAACACATGCAGGTTGGGCTTGCCGTGGATTTCCTCGACCGGCGCGCGCACGTGGCCGCCCATCTCGGCGATTCGCAGATCGAGGGTTGCCTCCTCTTCCGGCGCGATCCTGCCGTCGGCGAGGATGACCTTGGTCGCCAGGGCCAGGAACGAGGACTTCTGCTCTTCCGTCAACAGATTCAGAAACATGCCGGGTCTCCTCCGCCGTCATCGTAGCGGTGGAGACGTGCCGGTCAAACGGCTTATCGGGCCGGTTTTCCGGTCCCTTTCGGCCGTGGCGCGAGGTCCTTCTCGGACAGCCCGAGCGCCAGAAGATCGGCCGGCAGGCCGGCGCCGCGCACCAGGGACGCGGCGGTCCGGCCGAGAGCCGGCGCGGTCATGATTCCATAACCGCCCTGGCCGACCAGCCAGAAGAACCCCGGCCGTTTCGGATCAAACCCGACCACCGGCGAACGGTCCGGCGCGAAGGTCCTGAGGCCGGCCCACTTGCGGCGGATTCGGCCGACCGGATCGCGCGTCGCCCGCCCCACCCGGTCGGCGGCCAGCGCCACGTCGATGTCCTCCGGCTGCGCGTCGCAGGGCGGCGACGGCGTCTCGTCGCAGGGCGAGGCGAGAAGCCCGCCGGATTCCGGCTTGACGTAGAACCGTTCCTCCACGTCGATGAACATGCTCCAGGCATCGTCGGTCGGCTTTTCGGTGTCGTAAACGATGATGGTCCGCCGCAGCGGCGTCAGCCCGGCCAAGTCGGCCCCGGCCGCCGAAGCCACCACGTCGCCCCAGGCCCCGGCCGCGTCGACCACGACCGGGGCGCGGAAGGTCCCGGCCGCCGTGGCAACGATCCAGGCATCGCCATCCGTCCGCAGGCCGGTTACCTCGGCGCCGCACAGCAGGTCGCCGCCGCGCTGCCTCATGCCGCGCAGGAACCCCTGGTGGATGGCGTGAACGTCCAGTTCCATGGCCCCGCCGTCGACCACCGCCCGGGCCGCGTAGCCGGAACGCAACGGCGGGAACAGGCGCCTTGCCGCGTCGCCGCTGACCAGCGACAAATCGGCCGCCAGGTCGCGGGTCGCGCCGAACAACCGGTCGACCGCCGCCGCCTGGTCGGCCCGGCCACCATGCAGAATCCGCCGCCGGCGCCACAGGGGAACCTCGGAAAAACCATCGGGCGGATTCGCGAAGAAGCCACGCGACGCGGCGCAGAGCGCGCGCACCGTCCGGTTGCCGTAGGTTTCGGCGAAGAACGCCGCCGAGCGGCCGGTGGTGTGATAGCCGGGTTGCGATTCGCGCTCGACGACCAGAACGCGCCGCGACTCCGCGAGATGATAGCCGCAGGACGCGCCGGCGATCCCGGCACCGACGACGATCACGTCCAGATCGAGGGCACTGGCTGTCACGAGGGTTCCCCGGGATGACGCACGGTGCTGCGGATGTAGGGCGGATGCGCGCGGATGTCCAACGCTGTTTGAAACGGACGGACACATTTTATACTTTCGAGTATATATTTAAGTGGTATAATGCGTCTTTATAGGCACCGTCGGGCGAACGATGTTGGGAGGTTCGGAACGGGGTGCTACGATCGCTCCACGAATTTGGCGTTTCCCCCGCCGCGCGCGGTGGTCCGCGTCCGGAGGTACTTCGAATCAGTCCGCCATGAGCAACCTCGTCAAACCCGGTCCCATCCAGATCCTGCTGGTCGAAGACAATCTTGGCGATGCGCGTCTGGTCGAGGAAGTGCTGCGGGAAGGTGGCTTTCGGCATCGGGTCGCCCACGCCCGCGACGGCGTCGAGGCGATGGAGCGCCTGCGCGATCCCGACCAGCAGTTGCCCGACGTGATTTTCCTCGACCTCAACATGCCGCGCATGGACGGCCGGGAGATTCTGGTCGAACTCAAGAGCGATTCGCGCCTCAAGCAGATTCCGGTGATCGTGCTGACGACCTCCACATCGGAAGCCGACATCGTGACCAGCTATTCGCTGAACGCCAACTGCTATGTCACCAAGCCGGTCTCGATCGACGAATTCCTCGACGTGATGAAGACCCTTGAGACCTTCTGGTTCAACGTGGTGAGCCTTCCGCCAAAGCCGGGTCCGGCGGCCCCGGCGGAGCATTCCTAGTGGTTCGATGCCAACGGATGAGTCCCATCCGTTGGCTGAATCGAACCACCAGATCAATAGCTTAGTGGATCGGATCCAACGCTTGGTACCCAAGC
>JANQIL010000087.1 GCA_028282245.1 Magnetospira sp. | reverse complement strand
TGAGTCCCATCCGCTGGCTGAATCGAACCACCAGATCAATAGCTTAGTGGATCGACCGATCCAAAGCTTGGGTACCAAGCGTTGGATCCGATCCACTAGCGGATCGGCGTGTTGCGCTTTGGTTGAAAAGGTTGGCGCGCCGCATGGCGGTCGTGCGCGGCGGCCGGTCCGCGCGCCCGCCTCGAAAACACAGCTCGCGCCATCGGCATGCGGCGCCCTTGGAGAGGGATGGGAGGCCATGCGCGCGATCGCTGGAAGCCTTCCGAGCCGGGTCATGAATCGGTCGGAGGCGCGCCACCCGACGGTGCCGACGGGACCGTCCAAAAATGGTGATTACCTCGATTTTTTTCAATATTAGTATAATTTTATAGTGCGCTGCACCCCAAATCGAGGGTCCGCGCTCCGAAAATACCGATTTGCGACGAAACGAGAGCCATGGAAAACAAAGCTCTTTCGGAAAATTGTAATAACATAGCGTATTGCAGTGCACATTGACTGGCGGAAAAAAGGACTTTTAAATACCCGGTCGTTCACGATATTCTCAACAGACAAAGGGTTATTCGGTCGCCAGAACCGATTTCCACTCGCAAAAAAATCATAACATAATATTGGAGGACTGTTGGGAGATGGACCTTGAGGTTTTCCAGGCCAACGTACGCCAGGCCAGCGAACTGCTAAAGGCGATGAGCAATCCCCACCGGCTCCTGGTGCTCTGTCAGTTGGCGAGCGGCGAGAAGTCGGTCGGCCAATTGGAAACCGTGGTCGGACTGAAGCAATCGGCCCTGTCCCAGCACCTTGCGCGGCTGCGCCGGGATCGTCTGGTGCAGGCTCGTCGGTCCGCCCAGAATGTCTACTACTCACTGGATGGCGAAGAGGCGGAGTCGATCATCGAGACTCTCTACGGCCTCTATTGCGAACCGGCCGACGCCGGGACCGGTGACGCGGATGGCGAGGCCTGCGCGGTCAACGCAACCGCCAGCGCCGCCTGATCCAACGGCGACCGGTCGACGGATCAATCACTGAGCGCGTTGAGTTGCCCCTGCTGGACGATCCACTTGAGTTCTTCCTTGATGATTTCCACGTGCGGGCTCTCGCGGGACCGTAGCACTTCGGAAATCACGTGGCAGCGGGTGGCCGTCGGCAGGCGGTCGAAGTTCTCGAGGAACAGGAACTTGATTCCCGGCCGGATGGTCGGCGACAAAAGCAGGCTGGCGACCAGCTTGCGTCGAACGTCGTGACGCAGGTTGCCGGCCTCGGTCAGTTCGAAGAACTCGCGCACGAACTGGCGCGGCGCGATGACGCCGTCGAGCAGGGCCTGCAAATTGTGGCGCAGGGCCGTGGTGTATTGCTTGCGGGTCTGGACGATGATTTTCGAGGCATGACGGCGCACCGCCGCGATGGCGCCGGGATTGAAGGCGTTCTCGGTGATCAATCCGACGCAGTTGGAGACCGACGAATGGCGGCTCGTCTCGCCGACCAGCCGCAGCACCCCATCGACCAGCTTGACGTCGCGGGCCAGCGGGCCGAGCCGCGCCGTGGCGGCGATGGCCATCGGCGATTCCGGATCGCGGGTCGCCATCATGGCGAGCGGAAGCGGGTCTTCGAGGCCGCTCAGGTCCAGTTGATCGTTGAGCAGGAACTCCGGCATCAGGATGCGGTCCTCCTCGCCCGGCAGGCACAGGGGCTGACCGGTCCGGTAGCGCTGCTTGATCTCGCCGGCCAGCTTGACGCTGTCCGGGGAGATCCCCAGGGTATCCCCCCCGGCCTGTCGTTTGGTGCCGCTGTTGGCCGCCATGCGCCGCCCGTTCGTTGGTTGGAGTCCGCGCCTCGTCCGCGTCGGCGCGCCCGTCGAGGCTCCGCCCGTGGCGCCCGAGCCATCATTCTGCGGACGCGGTTAACGAACTGTCAAGTCGCGGCGCTCCGATTCAGCTTGATCTCTCTCGCCGAACCGGGCGCCGTCGGCGGATTCGGCATGTTTCGCCATCGCCACGGAGCGGTTCGTCCCGTTGCCGGGCGGGTGGAGATCGACGGGGCTTGACTTTGCAAGCCGTTGCCGGACATTGCTGAAAGTCGAGACAGGGGGCTTCCCGCAATGCCCGAAATGATCGTCCTGCAAAAGCTGCGCAAGCGCTTCGGGCCGGTGGTCGCGGTCGAGGGGCTGGACCTTCGGGTCGGGGCCGGCGAGGTGCTGGGGTTCCTCGGCCCCAACGGGGCCGGCAAGTCGACCGCGATGAAAATGATCGCCGGTTTCCTGGAACCGGACTCCGGGACCGCCGTGGTGTGCGGGCACGACGTGGTGGCCGATCCGGTGGCGGTCAAGGCGGCGATCGGCTACCTGCCGGAGGGGGCGCCGGCCTACGGCGACATGACGCCGGCCGGTCTGCTCGATTTCGTCGCCGCGGTGCGCGGCCTCGACGGCGCCGAGCGGCGGCGGCGGATCGACGCCGCGGTCGCCCATTGCGCGCTGGCCGAGGTGATGCGGCGACCGATCCTCACCCTTTCGAAAGGCTTCCGGCGGCGGGTCGGGCTGGCCCAGGCGGTTCTCCACGATCCACGGGTGCTGATCCTGGACGAGCCGACCGACGGCCTCGACCCGAACCAGAAGCACCACGTGCGCGATCTCATCCGCGCCATGGCTCCGGGCCGCGCCATCGTGGTGTCGACCCATATCCTGGAAGAGGTGACGGCGGTCTGCACGCGGGCGGTGATCATCGGCGGTGGCCGTCTGCTGGCCGACGGCACGCCGGATGGGCTGGCGGCCGGCCATGGTTCCCTGGAGACGGCGTTCCGGGTGATCACCGCCGGGCTCGGCGAGCGGGAGGCGGCGCGTGCGTAACACCGGCCTGATCTTCAAGCGCGAATTGAGGAACTACTTCGCGACCCCGGTCGCCTACGTGTTCATCGCCGTGTTCCTGGCCCTGTCGGGGGCGCTCACCTTCTACGCGGGCGATTTCCTGGCGCGCGGGCGGGCCGACCTTCAGCCGTTTTTCGCCTATCATCCTTGGCTCTACCTTTTGTTGATTCCGGCGATCTCCATGCGCCTGTGGGCCGAGGAGCGGCACAGCGGCACGATCGAGCTGTTGATGACCCTGCCGGTCTCGGTGGCCGAGGCGGTGATCGGCAAGTTCCTGGCCGCCTGGGCCTTCGTCGCCCTGTCGGTCGGACTGACCTTTCCGATCTGGATCACCGTCAACCTGCTCGGCGATCCGGACAACGGGGCGATCGTCACCGGCTATCTGGGCAGCCTGATCATGGCCGGCGCCTTTCTGGCCATCGGCGCGTGCCTGTCGGCCCTGACGCGCAGCCAGGTGGTGGCCTTCCTGCTGACCGCCGTGGCCTGTTTCCTGTTCACCGTCAGCGGGACCGAAATCGTGCTCGGGCTGCTGCGCGGCTGGGCGCCGGGGCCGCTGGTCGAGGCGGTGGCCGGGCTGAGCTTCCTGGTTCATTTCGAGGCCGTCCGGCAGGGGGTGATCGACCTGCGCGACCTGGTGTTCCACGTTTCGATGATCGCCTTCTGGCTGTTCGCGACGGTGGTCGCGGTCGATCTCCGCAAGGCGGACTGAGCGATGCGGGCGCTGCACCGGCGGCTTGACCGGCTGGCCCGCTCGCGGCTTGCCATGCTCGGCCTGGGGTTCGCCCTGGTGCTGATGCTGGCCGCCAACATCCTGGCCGCCACCGCGTTGGGCGGCCTGCGCCTGGACCTGACGGAGGAACGCCTGTTCACGCTGTCGGAGGCCACGCGTCGGGTGCTCGACGACGTTGACGAGCCGATCCATCTGCGCCTCGTGTTCTCGCGCGCCCTCGGCGAGGCGAGGCCGGCCTTGCTGACCTATCACGCCCGTATCCGCGAACTGCTGGAGACCTACCGCGACCTCTCGGGCGGCCGGGTGGTGGTCGAGCGGATCGATCCGCCGCCCTTCTCGGCCGCCGAGGACCGGGTCCTGGCCGCCGGGTTGCGTGGAATTCCGGTCAACGAGGCCGGCGACGTGGGATATTTCGGGCTGATCGGCACCAATGCCGTGGACGGCCTGGAGGTGATCCCGGTCTTCGCGCCGAACCGCGAGAGCTTCCTCGAATACGATCTGACGCGGCGGATTCATCGCCTGGCCACGGCCCGCGTTCCGACGGTCGGGGTGATCTCCACCCTGCCGCTGGCCGGCGGCGGTCGTCGCTGGCCGTCGCTCGACATCCTTGCCGAAAGCCTGACGCTGCGTCCGCTCGGCGCCACCGTCGACGCCGTGCCGCCGGATGTCGACCTGCTGATGCTGGTGAACCCGGTCGGTCTGTCGCCGGCGACCCTGTATGCCATCGACCAGTTCGTGCTTGGCGGCGGGCGCGCCCTGGTCCTGCTCGATCCGCTGGTGGAAACGGTGCCGGGAGCGCCGGCGGCGACCGACGAGGGATTCGACCGGCTGTTGCGGGCCTGGGGCCTGGCCTTCGACCATGACCGGGTGGCCGGAGATCTGGACTCGGCGCGGCGGGTGACCCTGTCCGTGGACGGCCGGCCGACGCGCACCGACAACGTTGTCTGGCTCGGCCTCGGGCCGGCCAACCTGAATCCCGACGACGCGGTGACCGGCGGATTGGGGCTCGTCAATCTGGCCTCGGCCGGGGTTCTGGAGCCGCTCGACGGTGCCACCACCAGGATTGTGCCGCTGTTGCGCACCGGGCCGCGCGGCGCCCCGCTGGACGCGTCCCGACTGCGCGACGGCGCCGACCCGGTGGCCCTGTTCCGCGATTTCGTGCCGGGCGAGCGGGCATTGATCCTGGCGGCGCGGGTGACCGGCGAGACGGCGACCGCGTTTTCGTCCGGCCCGCCGCCCGGCGTTGATCCGTCGGCGGCGACGAACCACCTGGACCGCAGCGCCGCGCCGCTCGATCTGATCGTGGTCGCCGACTGCGACCTGTTGCACGAGTCGCTGTGGCTGGCCCCCCGCCGGATGCTCGACCAAGCGCCACCGGCGGCCTTTGCCAGCAACGCGGACTTTGCCGCCAACGCGCTGGAGAACCTGGCCGGCGGCGCCGCCCTGACGGGCCTTCGCGCGCGTGGTCGGATGGCCCGCCCGTTGCACGGGATCGAGGCGATGCGCCGCGACGCCGAGCGCCTGTATCGAACCCAGGAGCGATTCCTCCAGGACCGCCTGGATGCCTTGCGTGTCCGCCTGAACGGCCTGGCGGCGTCGCGCCGCCCGGCCGGCGACCTGACCCTGTCGGCGGCCGAGCGCGCCGAGTTGGACGCGGCGAGATCCGAGGCGGCGCGCCTGCGCCGGGACCTGCGTCAGGTGCGGGGCGCCCTGAGGGAGAGAATCGATCGCCTGGAGGCCGGCATACGGTTCGCCAACATCGCCGCCGTGCCCTTGCTGCTGGGCGCCGCAATGACGGTCGTGGTGCTGGCGCGCCGCCGGCACCGCGTCGGGAATCGGCCATGAAGGCGCGCACCGTGGCCGGTCTCGGCGTGGTGGCCCTGTCCATGAGCCTCGCCGCGGCCCTGTCGGTCTCGTTGCGCGACGGCGCCGGGGCGGTCGATCGGGCGTCCGGCATGGTGCTGCCCGGTCTGGCCGACCGCATGGACCGGGTGGCGGTGATCCGCGTCGAGGACGCGCGGCGGCGCATTACCCTGCGCCGCCGCGATGGCGCGTGGGCGATCGAGCAGCGCGACGGTTTCGTGGCCGATCCCGGGCGGGTGCGCGATCTGGCCCTGTCCCTGTCCCGCCTGGAGAAACTGGAGCCGCGTACCCGCGATCCCCGCAACCACGCGCGGCTGCACCTGCGCGACGTTCGGGACGCGGCCTCGAAGGCCCGCCGGATCACCCTGGCCGATGCCGACGGCCGCAGCGTGGCCGCGCTTCTGGTCGGCAAGCCGGCACCGGCGCTCGGTCCCGACGCCCTGTTCGTGCGGCAGCCGGACGAGGCGCGCTGTTGGCTCGCCTCGGGCCGCCTGGAGGCCGCGCCGCGCGCGATCGACTGGATCGCGCCGCGCATCCTGACGCTCGACCCCGGCGCCGTCCGGCGTTTGGTCATCCGCCATCCGGACGGCGAGATCGTCGGCCTGTCGCGCCCCGCGCCGGGGACGCCGATGCGGTTGGCCGATCCGCCGCCGGGGCGGACGGAGGGCCCGGCGGATGTCCTTGACGCCCCGGCCCAGGCTCTGGGCGGTCTGTCGCTCGACGACGTGCGGCGGGCCGACCGGATCCCGTTCGATCCGGACCGTACCCTGCGGCTGGCCGCCGAAACCTTCGCCGGAACCCTGGTGCGCCTCAGCCTGACCCGCCACGACGGCGGCGACTGGGTGCGCCTGTCGGTGGTCGGCGCGGGGGGCGATCCGGAGGCGCATTTGGCGCGCGCCGCGGCACGCGCCGACGGCTGGTTGTTCCGTCTGTCGCCGGCGACGGCGCAGCGGTTCCGGGTCCGGCGGCATGACCTCACGGCGCCGGGCGCGATCTTAGGCGCGGGCGACGAACCCGGT
>JANQIL010000070.1 GCA_028282245.1 Magnetospira sp. | reverse complement strand
GGCGGACATCATCGACATCAACATGGGTTGCCCGGTCAAGAAGGTGGTCAAGGGCGACGCCGGCGCCGCCCTGATGCGCGACGAGGTGCTGGCGACGCGTATCCTGGAGGCGGTGGTGGCGGCGGTTCGCGTCCCCGTCACCCTCAAGATGCGCAGCGGCTGGGACGCCGCGAACCGCACCGCGGTGAGTCTGGCGCAAATCGCCGAATCCTGCGGCGTGCGGGCGGTGACGGTGCATGGCCGCACCCGCGATCAGTTCTATTCCGGGCATGCCGACTGGGCCTACATCGGCGAGGTCAAGCGGGCGGTGTCGATCCCGGTGATCGGCAACGGCGACATCGTCACGGTGGATGACGCGGCCCGCATGCGCGCCGTGGCCGGGGTCGACGCGGTGATGATCGGCCGCGGCTGCTACGGCCGGCCCTGGTTCCCGAATCAGGTGGCCCGTTTCCTCGCCACGGGCGAGCGCCTCTCGGACCCCCCGATCGGCGTCCAGACGGCGACCCTGCTGGACCATTTCGAGGCCATGCTGATCCATTACGGCAACGAATCGGGAGTCCGGGTGGCCCGCAAGCACATCGCCTGGTATTCCAGGGGGCTGCCGGGATCGGCCGAATTCCGGGCCGCGATCATGCGCGCCCCCGACGCCCCGAGGGTCCGCGACCTGATCGACCGGTTTTACGGCGGGCTGGCTTCCCGCGAGGCCGCGTGATGGGGCATGGCGGATTCGCCGATTCGGTGCTGAACGCCCTGGCCTCCACGGTCATGGTGCTGGATTCCGAAAACCGCATCGACTATGTCAACGGGGCCGGCGAGAGTCTGCTCCGGACCGGACGCGAAAACCTGCGCGGCCAGGATCTCGGCACCTTCGTTCCGTCGGACAATCCCCTGTTTCGCGCCCTCGATCAGGTGCGGGCCGGCAGCACCCGGGTGTCCGAGTACGAGGTGACCCTGGAATCGCCCCGCATCGGCCGCCACCTGGTCAACCTGCATGCCGTGCCGCATCAGGAAGTGCAGGGGCAGGTGGTTCTGACCCTGCACGAACGCTCGATGGCCGACCAGATCGATCGTCAGCTTGCCCAGCACCGCAGCGCCGTGCGTTCGGTGTCCGGCATGGCGTCGCTGCTCGCCCACGAGGTGAAGAACCCGCTGTCCGGAATTCGCGGCGCCGCCCAACTCCTGGAACTGGATGCCGACCCCAGCGAACGGCGGCTGTGCCGCCTGATCTGTGACGAGGCCGATCGCATCGTTGCCCTGGTCGACCGCATGGACGTGTTTTCGGAAACCCCGTCGCTCGAACGCCGGTCGATCAACGTGCACGAGGTTCTGGAGCGGGTCAGGCAGGTGGCATCCAATGGATTCGCCCGACACGTGCGCTTTTTCGAGACCTATGATCCATCGCTGCCACCCTTGAACGGCCATTTCGACAGCCTCGTCCAGGCGCTGCTCAATCTGGTCAAGAACGCCGCCGAGGCGGTGCCCGCGGAGGGCGGTAAGATCACCCTCAAGACGGCCTATCGGCACGGCGTGCGGTTGGCCATTCCGAGCCGCCGCAAGCATGTGCACATGCCGCTGATGGTGAGCGTCCAGGACAATGGAACCGGCATTCCGGAGGATATCCAGGCGCACCTCTTCGAGGCTTTCGTGACCTCTAAACCCAAGGGAACCGGGCTTGGCTTGGCGCTGGTCGCCAAGATCATCGACGATCACGGCGGCGTGGTGGAGTTCGACAGCCGGCCCGGCCGGACCACGTTTCGCATCATGCTGCCCCTGATGCCGGACAGCGCCATTGGCGCGCCGGCCGACAAGGAGGCCGCGCGGTGATCGGGACCCCCACCATCCTGATCGCCGATGACGACGCGGCGATCCGCACGGTGCTGCAACAGGCCCTGTCGCGGGCCGGCTACGATGCCCGGGTGACCGGCAACGCGGCCACCCTGTGGCGTTGGGTGGCCGACGGCGACGGCGATCTGGTGATTACCGACGTGGTGATGCCGGACGAGAGCGGGCTCGACCTGATCCCGCGCATCCGCAAGATCCGGCCACACCTCCGGGTGATCGTCATGAGCGCCCGCAACACCCTTCTGACCGCCGTCAAGGCGACTCAACGCGGGGCCTTCGAATACCTTCCCAAGCCCTTTGATCTGAAGGAAATCCTGGCTGTCGTTCGGCGGGCCCTGGAGACTCCGCCGGAGTCCGATGGAACGGCCGCCGCGCGGCCGGGGGAGGATGAGGAAAAGCTGCCCGTGATCGGCCGCTCGCCGGCCATGCAGAACATCTACCGGACCCTGGCGAGGCTGATGAACACCGACCTCACGGTGATGATCGTCGGCGAATCGGGCACCGGCAAGGAACTGGTGGCGCGCGCCCTGCATGATTTCGGGCCGCGCCGCGACGGTCCCTTCGTGGCCATCAACATGGCGGCGATTCCGCGCGACCTGATCGAAAGCGAACTGTTCGGGCACGAGAAGGGCGCCTTTACCGGTGCCGTGGCGCGCGGCGTCGGGCGGTTCGAACAGGCGGCCGGCGGCACCCTGTTTCTCGACGAGATCGGTGACATGCCCCTGGAGGCGCAGACCCGTCTGCTGCGGGTCCTGCAGGAAGGCGAGTACACCATGGTCGGCGGCCGCACGCCGATCCGCGCCGACGTGCGGATCGTCGCCGCGACCCACCGCGACCTGGGCCAGATGATCCGCCAGGGCCTGTTCCGCGAGGATCTGTACTATCGCCTGAACGTGGTTCCGATCCGTTTGCCGCCCTTGCGTGAGCGGAGCGAGGATATCCCCGAGTTGATTCGCCATTTCCTCAATCAGGTGGTGGCCGAGGGGCTGCCCTCGAAGACGTTCGACAGCATCGCGATGGAGCGGCTGGTGGCCCATCGCTGGCCGGGCAACGTGCGCGAGCTGGAAAATCTGGTGCGTCGACTGGCGGCGCTCTACTCGCAGGAAATCATCGGCGTCGAGGTGATCGAGGCGGAACTGACCGGTACCGACGCGGCGCCGTCGGAGACGTCGTCCCGCGACGGCGACGCGGAGGGGTTGGCGCAGTCGGTCGAACGTCACCTGCGCGAGTATTTCGAGGTGCATGGCGACGAGCTTCCCAACCCGGGGCTTTACGAGCGGGTCCTGCGCGAGGTGGAACGGCCGCTGATCCGGCTGACCCTCGACGCCACGCGCGGCAACCAGATCAAGGCGGCCCATGTGCTGGGGCTGAACCGCAACACCCTGCGCAAGAAAATCAAGCTGCTCGACATTCCGGTGGTGCGGGGCGGCGGCTGACATGAAGCGTCGACGCCAGTGGCGGCGGTTCCTGGCCTGGACCCGCCGCGCGCGCCTCAACCGGGCGCTGACCGGCGGCCTGTTCGCGGCCTCGGTGCTGGCGGTGATGGCCACCTTCGCCACCATGTCCGGCAACCCGGCGCTGTTCGGCTCCGATTTCGGGGTCGTGGTCGGGCTGCTTTACGTGGACGCCATCCTCCTGCTGCTGACCGGGCTGGTGCTGGCGCGCCCGCTTACCCGTGTGTGGATGGCGCGGCGACGCGGTCGCGCGGGCTCCCGGCTGCACATGCGACTGGTCCTGATGTTCAGTCTGGCGGCCGTGCTGCCGGCCGTTGTGGTGGCGGTCTTTTCCGGGGTGTTCCTCAACTTCGGCATCCAATCCTGGTTCGGCGAACGGGTCGGAACGGTGGTCGGGAACTCGCGCGCCGTCGCCCACGCCTACCTGGAGGAGCATCAGAAGGCGATCCGCGCCGATATCCTGGCGATGGCCAACGACATCAACCGCGAGGCCCCCTATCTGGCCGGCAACAGCACCCGGTTCAACCGATTCCTGGAGGCCCAGGCGGCATTGCGCGAACTGACCGAGGCGGTGGTGATCGACGGTTCCGGCGAGGTCCTGGCGCGTACCGCGCTCAGCCTTTCGCTGAGCCTGGAGGCGATTCCCCTGGAGTCGCTGCGTCAGGCGGCGATCGGCGAGGTGGTCCTGCTGGCCGTGGAATCCGACGACCGGGTGCGCGCCCTGGTCCAGTTGGACCGCTTCGTCGATTCCTATCTGCTGGTCGGCCGTTTCGTCGATCCCGAGGTCCTGGTCTACATCGACCGCACGGAAGGGGCGTATCGCGAGTACAAGGACGTGGAGAAGCGTCGCCGTGGCATGCAGATCACCTTCGTCCTGGTGTTCGCGGTCCTCGCCCTGCTGCTTCTCCTGGTGTCGATCCGGGTCGGACTGCTGCTGGCGTCGTCGCTGGCGCAGCCGATCAGCGGCCTGATCGGCGCCGCCGAGCGGATTCGCCGCGGCGACCTCGCGGCGCGGGTCGAGGGAGCCACGACGGCCGACGAGGTGGGCACCCTGGGCCGTGTCTTCAACCGCATGGCCGGGCAGTTGGAAAGCCAGCAGCGCGGCTTGATCGAGGCCAACCGCGAACTGGACGAGCGCCGCCGCTTCACGGAGACCGTCCTGACGGGCGTTTCGGCCGGCGTCATCGGAGTCGATCCGGACGGCGCGGTCAGCCTGCTCAACCGGTCGGCGGCACGCCTGCTGGCGATCGATGGCGACCGCGTCGTCGGCCAGGGGCTGACCGACGTGGTGCCGGAAATGGGCGACCTGCTGGCCCAGGCCCGGTTGCGCCCCGAGCGCATGACGCAGTCGGAGCTACGGGTGTTTCCGGACGGTCGCGCGCGGACCTTCCTGGTCCGCATCGTGGCCGAAACGATCGACCATCGGGTGATCGGCTACGTGGTGACATTCGACGACATCACCGACCTGCAAAACGCCCAGCGCCAGGCCGCCTGGGCCGACGTGGCGCGCCGCATCGCGCACGAGATCAAGAATCCGCTGACCCCGATCCAGTTGTCGGCCGAACGCCTGAAGCGTAAATACCTGAAGCAGATCGCCGACGACCCGGACACCTTCACCGCGTGCACCGAAACGATCGTTCGCCAAGTGCACGACATCGGGCGGATGGTCGACGAATTCTCGTCGTTCGCGCGGATGCCGGAACCCGACATGAAGCCGGAAGACATGACGCGCCTGATCAAGGACATCGTGTTCATGGAGCGCAACAGGTCGGAGGGGGTCCGCTTCGATCTGCGGGTCCCGGAGACGCCGTTGCCGGTGCGTTGCGACCCGCGACAGGTGCGCCAAGCCCTCATCAACGTGATCAAGAACGCGGTCGAGGCGCTGCTCGAACGGCCGCCCGGCGGCGAGCCGCCATGCATCGACATCCGCGCCTCGTCGCGCCGCGACGGCGAGGCCGATTCGCGGATCGCCATCGAGATCGCCGACAACGGGCCGGGTCTGCCGATCGAGGGCCGCGACCGCCTGACCGAACCCTACATGACCACGCGACCCAAAGGGACCGGACTCGGGCTGGCGATCGTCCGCAAAATAATGGAAGATCACGGCGGCGAGCTTATACTCATGGACCGGCCGGAAGGGGGGACTCTGGTGATCCTGGTATTCCATGCCGTTCCGTCGGGCGCCGCGGCACCGGCGGCCCCGACCGGCGACCGCGAGGCGATGGACGTGGCGGTGAGGCTGACCACAGATGGCGCATGACATCCTGATCGTCGACGACGAGGCCGATATCCGGATGCTGGTCGCCGGGCTGCTGGAGGACGAGGGCTATCAGACCCGCGAGGCGGCCGACAGCGACAGCGCCCTCGACCTTGTCCGCACGCGCGCCCCCGGGCTGATCCTGCTCGACATCTGGCTGCAAGGCAGCCGCCTCGACGGACTGGGCATCCTCAAGGAGGCGAAGCTCCACGCGCCCGAGGTGCCGGTGGTCATGATGAGCGGCCACGGCACCATCGAGACGGCGGTTCAGGCGATCAAGGACGGCGCCTACGATTTCGTCGAGAAGCCCTTCCAGGCCGACCGTCTCCTGCTGGCGGCGCAACGCGCCATGGAGGCGGCGCGACTGCGCGGGGAGAACGCCGAACTGCGTCTCCGGGCCGGCCCGGAAACCGAGATGATCGGCGGCTCGGCGGCCATCTCCCAGGTTCGCCAGGCGATCGAGAAGGTGGCCCCGACCAACAGCCGGGTCCTGGTCACCGGCCCGGCCGGTTCCGGCAAGGAGGTCGCGGCCCGCCTGCTGCACATGCGGTCGAGGCGCGACGATGGGCCGTTCGTGGTTGTCAACTGCGCCAACATGGAGCCCGACCGGGTGGAATCCGTGTTGTTCGGGACCGAGGACGGCGGCGGCGTGCAGCCCGGCACCTTCGAGCGGGCCGACGGCGGCACCATGCTGCTCGACGAGGTGGCCGACATGCCGCTGGAGACCCAGGGCAAGATCGTGCGTATCCTGCAGGAGCAGAAGTTCCAGCGACTCGGCGGCAGCCGCCGAGTCGAGGTGGACGTGCGGGTGGTCGCGTCGTCGACCCGCGATCTCGCCCAGGCGATCGCCGATGGCCGCTTCCGCGAAGACCTGTTCTACCGCCTGAGCGTGGTGCCGATCGAAATGCCGGCCCTGTTCAAGCGGCGCGAGGACATCCCGGCCCTGGCGCGCCATTTCATGGAACGGGCGGCAACCGCCACCGGGCAGCCGCTCCGGGCGCTCGGCGACGACGCGGTGGCGGCCTTGCAGGCCCACGATTGGCCGGGCAACGTGCGCGAATTGCGCAACACCATCGAGCGGCTGCTGATCATGGCGCCGGGCGACCACTCGGACCCGATTCGGGCCGATGCCCTGCCGGCCGAGATCGGCGCCTCGGCCGGGGTGGCGCTCGGCTGGGACAAGGGCGGCGAGATCATGGCGCTGCCGTTGCGCGAGGCGCGCGAATTGTTCGAGCGGCAATACCTGATGGCGCAGGTCGAGCGATTTGGAGGCAACATCTCGCGCACCGCCACCTTCGTCGGCATGGAGCGCTCGGCCCTGCACCGCAAGCTCAAGTCGCTGGGCATCCAAGGCGAGGAAAAGGCCCGCAAAACGGACGCCAAGTAGGGAACGCCGCGTCATGAAGGTGATCGTCTGCGGGGCCGGGCAGGTGGGCGGCAACATCGCCCGCTATCTGGCCCTGGAAAACAACGATGTCACGGTCATCGACCAGTCGCCGGAGCTGATCCGCAGGCTGTCCGACAGCTTCGACGTCCGGGGGGTGATCGGTCATGCCTCGCTGCCCGATGTGCTGGAGTCGGCGCTGGCCGGCGATGCCGACATGCTGATCGCGGTGACCCACGCCGACGAAATCAACATGGTGGCCTGCCAGGTCGCCCACTCGCTGTTCAACGTGCCGACCAAGATCGCGCGCATCCGCAGCCAGAGTTACCTGGACCCCCTATGGTCGCTTCTGTTCTCGCGCGACCATTTGCCGATCGACGTGATCATTTCGCCCGAAATGGAGGTCGCCAACGCGGTGACGCGCCGCCTGCGCGTTCCCGGCGCCTTCGAAATGATCTCCCTGGTCGACGACCGGGTGCACCTGCTCGGGGTGCGCTGCGATCAGAACTGCCCGCTGCTGAACACGCCGCTCCGTCAGCTCACCCAGTTGTTCCCGGACCTTCACATCACGATCATCGGGCTGGTCCGCAACGGCCGGCCGACCACCCCGTCGCGCGACGACCAGATCCTGGCCACCGACGAGGTCTATTTCGTGGTCGACACCGAACACGTCCAGCGGGCGATGACCGCGTTCGGCCACGACGAGGCGGAGGCGCGACGCCTTCTGATCCTGGGCGGCGGCAACGTGGGGTTCTACCTGGCGCGCCGCCTGGAATCCGAGTATCCCTGGATCAACGCCAAGATCGTCGAGCGCAACGCCGCGCGGGCCGAGCAGATCGCCGGTCAGCTCGAAAACACCGTGGTGATCAATGGCGACGTGCTGGATTCGATGATTCTCGAGGAGGCCAACGCGGGCGCCACCGATACCGTGGTCGCGGTGGCCAACGACGACCAGACCAACATCCTGTCGTCACTGCTCGCCAAGCGGCACGGCGCGCAGCGGGCCATCACTCTGATCAACGAGGGGACGTTCGAAAGCCTGATCGCCACCCTCGGCATCGACGTCGCGGTCAGTCCGCGCACCATCACGGTGTCGTCCATCCTGCAGCACGTGCGGCGCGGACGGATCCATTCCGTGCATACCCTGCGCGAGGGATTCGGAGAGTTGATCGAGGCCGAGGCCCTGGAAACCACCAGTCTGGTCGGCAGTCCGCTGAAGGATGTTAATCTGCCGCCCGGGGTTCTGCTCGGCGCGGTGGTACGCAATGGCGAGGTCATCATGCCGCGTGGCAACACCGTGGTGCAGGCCAAGGACCGCGTGGTTCTCTTCTCGACCACTGAATCGATCCGCAAGGTCGAGAAGATGTTTTCGGTCCGCCTCGAGTATTTTTAGGAGTTTTCATGCCCAGACTGGCCTATGTCAACGGACGCTACCTGCCGCATCGGATGGCCGCCGTGCACGTGGAGGATCGTGGGTATCAGTTTTCCGATGCCGTCTACGAGGTGATCGGTCTCAGCGGTGGTCGCAAGGTCGAGCCGCTTCGCCATTACGATCGCCTCGATCGGTCGCTCCGCGAGGTGCGGATCGCATGGCCGATGTCGCGCCGCGCCCTCGGATTCGTGGCCGATACGCTGATCCGCCGCAACGGGGTCCGCGACGGTTACATCTACATCCAGATCAGCCGTGGCGTGGCGCCGCGCGACCACGCGTTTCCGGTCGGCGCGGTCCCCGGCCTGGTCATGACGACCTGCCGCAAGCCGCCCTTTAACGGCGACGTGGCGGGGCGAGGGGTGGGCGTCATCCTGACTCCGGATTTGCGGTGGAAACGCCGTGATCTCAAGACCGTGGGGCTGCTTCCCAATATCCTGGCCAAGCAGGAGGCGCTGGACGCCGGGGCGTTCGACGCGTGGCTGGTGGACGATGCCGGCGCGATCACCGAAGGCACCGCGTCGAATGCCTGGATCGTGACCACGGCGGACGTTCTGGTCACCCGGCGGGCCGACGCCGACATCCTCAACGGGGTGACCCGGCTCGGCGTGCTCGACCTGGCGCGCGAGGCCGGACTCGCGTTCGAGGAACGACCGTTCACGGTGGACGAGGCGAAGGGCGCCCGCGAGGCCTTCCTGACCAGCAGCACCAATTGGATCCGCCCCGTGATCGCGCTCGACGGTGCTCAAATCGGCGACGGTCGGCCGGGGCCGCTGGCCCGCAGGCTGGTCGCCCGTTACGCGGAGGTATTCGGTGACCGCTGAACTGGTGCCGCCGCGCGCCGTCCTGTTCGACTGGGACAATACCCTGGTCGAGTCCTGGCCGACGATTCACGATGCCCTGAACCACACCCTCGACGCCATGGGGCACCCTGTTTGGACGTTCGAGGAGACCCGGCGGCGGGTTCGAAGATCGATGCGCGAGAGCTTTCCGGCTCTGTTCGGCGATCGATGGTCCGAGGCGGCCGAGATATTCTTCGGCCGCTTCCGGGCCATTCACCTGGATCTGCTGGCTCCCGCCGACGGCGCCGAGGGGATGCTGACCGCCCTGGCCGGGCGTGGCCTGCATCTGGGGGTGGTCAGCAACAAGACCGGGCCGCTGTTGCGAGCCGAGGTGGCGCATCTGGGCTGGGGCCGTCATTTCGCGCACGTGGTCGGCGCCGCCGATGCCGAGCGCGACAAACCGGCCGTCGAGCCGGTTCACATGGCGCTCGACGGCGGCGGAGTCGCGGCCGGACCGGCGGTGTGGTTCGTGGGCGATACCGACATCGACATCGCATGCGCGCGCAACGCCGGCTGCCGGCCGGTCCTGCTGCGCCGCGATCCGCCGTGGGACGATGAGTTCGGCACTCTCGACGACATCGTTCACGTAACCGATTGCGCCGCATTGCTCTCCCTGCTGCAAAAGCACTGGACTGCGGCCGCGCAATCGGTTTGAATCCGGCGTGGTCTCGTGGTGATCAAACACCGCGCGCGGTGTGTAACGTCTTAGCGGACGGAGGACTGCATTGGCCCGCGAGGGCCCACGACCAATAACTCGAAGCCTGGGGACACAACCGCCATGCCGTCTGAAAAAGGACAAAACGTTCAGGACGTTTTTCTGAACCATATCCGAAAAAACAAGACTCCGGTTACTATTTTCCTTGTCAATGGAGTCAAATTGCAGGGAATCGTGACTTGGTTCGACAACTTCTCGGTTCTGCTGCGTCGCGACGGGCATACGCAACTCGTCTACAAGCATGCCATTTCGACCGTGATGCCGTCGACGCCCATTCAGCTCTTCGAGGGCAAAACCGAGGACGACAAGGGCGAAGACGCTTCGTGACAGGCGGACTCCTGCCACGCCCGCCCGGCCTCTGAGTGCCATGGGATCGCGTTGCCTCGTCGTGCTTCCGGTGCTCCGCGACCGGCACGCGTCGCGCGAGGTGGGGGCGCGGCTGGAAGAGGCCCGGGGGCTGGCCGAGGCGATTAATCTGAACGTGTGCCACGCCGAGGCGGTCGGCCTGTCCAGGGTTCGTCCGTCCAGCCTGATCGGCGGTGGCGCCGTGTCGCGACTCGGCGACCGGATCGTCGACGATTCGATCGATGTGGTGGTGATCGATGCCGCGTTGTCGCCGGTGCAACAGCGCAACCTGGAAAAAGCCTGGTCGTGCAAGGTGATCGATCGGACCGGCTTGATCCTCGAAATTTTCGGGGCCCGGGCGCGCAGCCGCGCGGGTGTCCTGCAGGTGGAACTGGCCGCGCTGACGTACGCGCGGTCGCGGCTGGTTCGCTCATGGACCCACCTGGAGCGCCAGCGCGGCGGCCTCGGCTTCGTCGGCGGCCCCGGCGAGACCCAGATCGAGGCCGACCGGCGTCTCATCGACGAGAAGATCGTCCGCCTGAAACGCGAACTCGACGATGTCCGCCGGACCCGCGACCTGCACCGCCGCGCGCGTCGGCGGGTGCCGCATCCGGTGGTCGCCCTGGTCGGCTACACGAATGCCGGCAAGTCGACCCTGTTCAACCGCCTGACCCGATCCAGCGTGCATGCCGAGGATCAACTGTTCGCCACCCTCGATCCGACCATGCGTGGCCTGACCCTGCCGTCCGGACGTCGGGTGATCCTGTCCGACACGGTGGGATTCGTCTCCGACCTGCCGCACGAACTGGTGGCTGCCTTCCACGCCACCCTTGAGGAGGTTCGGGAGGCCGATCTGCTCGTCCATGTGCGCGATGTCGCGCATCCCGACAGCGAGGCCCAGCGGCGGGACGTGATCGACGTCCTGAAGGGTGAGCTGGGGCTCGGGGTGGCGATCGAACGGAGCACCATCGAGGCGCTCAACAAGGCCGACCTGCTGGATCCGTCGGATGCCGAGCCGATCGCCCGCCGGGCAGAGCGGGCGAACGTGCCGACGGTGCTGCTGTCGGCGGCGGCGGGGCAGGGGTGCGATCACCTGCTGCGGCTGATCGACGGCACCCTGGCCGCCGCCTGGGAGGTGATCGAGGCGGCCGTGGATGCCGCCGACGGCCGCACCCTGGCCTGGCTGCATGCCCACGGCGAGGTGCTCGAACGCCATGGCTCCGATGACGGAACGGTACTGAAGGTGCGCCTCAGCCCGCAAAACCTGGGACGCTACCGCCTGATGAAAGGCTGATCCGATGACGTACCTGCCCAATCTCCTGGCCATTGCCGGGATATGGCTGGCGGCCGTGATGACGCCCGGCCCCAACCTGTTGGCCACGGTTCATTTCACGCTGTCGCAGTCGCGCCGTCGGGGCCTGCTGGTGGTCCTCGGGCTGGCCGCCGGAACCACCCTGTGGGCCACGGCAAGCGCATTCGGCATGGCGGCGCTGCTCGCCCGTTCGGAATGGCTGTATGACGCCATCAAGCTGGCCGGGGCGCTCTATCTGTGCGGCTTGGGGATTCGCCTGCTGCGCTCCGACGGGGCGCCGATCCCCCTGGCGCGTCCCGATGGCGGCCCGCCCCATGGAAGCGATTTCAAGGCCTTCCGCACCGGCCTGTTCACCAACCTGTCGAATCCGAAAACGGCGGCCTTTTTCGCCAGCCTGTATGCCACCCTGATGCCGTTGGCGCCGCCGACGTGGTTGCAGATCGCCAGCGTGGCGGTGATCGTGAGCATCTCTTTGGCGTGGTACGGCGGCATGACCGCCCTGTTTTCCCATCGTCCCGTCGCGATGCGCTACAATGCCGCCCGCCGATGGATCGACCGGGTGACCGGCGGCCTGTTCGTCGGTCTGGGGATCGGATTGGCCGTGGACCGCTGATCCGGCGCGGGAGACACGAGGGATGGCCAGCACCGACGCGCAGAACAAGTGGCGGCGCAAGAATCGCTTCGTCAAGCGCCAGCTCAACGTGATGACCCGCAAGCTGGTGCATGACGCCTTGACCGACCTGGCCGACGACTTCGATCTGCGCGGCAAGGGGGAGGCGGTGGCATTCGCCTGTTACATTGCCAAGGCTCTCCAGCAGCAGGCCGATTTCAACGACGAGGCGGCCCGGCTGCTCGAGCTGTTCGCGGCCGCCTATGGGCGCGACCGCGACCTCTACGCCGACTGAGTGCCATGAAGTTCGATTCGCGGGCGGTGATCGGCATTATCCGCCAGGTGGCGGAGCGCGAGGTTCTGCCGCGCTTCGGCCGCCTGTCCAGGTCCGATATCCGCGCCAAGGGCGGGCCGAACGACCTGGTGACCGTGGCCGATCTCGAGTCCGAGCGCGCGTTGGCCGCTGCTCTGACCGCGCTGTTGCCGGGTAGCCGGGTGATCGGCGAGGAAGCGGCGGCGGCCGATGCGTCGATCATGGATGCCCTGCGGGGCGATGATCCCGTTTGGATACTCGACCCGGTGGACGGCACCCACAACTTCACGCGCGGGCGCCCGGATTTCGCCATCATCGTCGCCCTGTGCCGGGGTGGGTCCATCCTCGGCGGCTGGATTCACCGACCGTTGGGCGGCCAGACGGTATGGGCCGTCGCGGGCGAGGGGGCCTGGTTGGATTTCGATCGGCTGCCCGAGCTTTCCAAGGTTTCGGTTCGGGAAATGCGCGCCGCCCTCGCTCGCCGCGCGGCGCGCCGCCTTGATCGGGCGCGGGCCGGGCGCGGTGGGCTGTTGCCGCGACCGGTGCCTCGGATGTTCTGCGCCGGCTGCGAATACATGGCCCTGGCCCTGGGCAGCCTGCACGTCTGCCAATTCGACCGCCTGAAGCCTTGGGACCATGCGGCCGGAATCCTGATTCATCGCGAGGTCGGCGGCTTCGATGCCCATGTTCCCGGTGGCGCGCCGTACCGTCCCGACGATCCGTCCGACGGCTGCCTGCTCATCGCGCCCGACCCCGAAACCTGGAAAACGCTTCACCGTGTCCTGGGCGGCGTCTAAGCTCGCCCCCGCCACCCCCAATGAAATAAGGACGACAACGCCATGAGCAAGATTTCCGCCGCGTTTCTCGGCCTCGGCGTGATGGGGTTTCCGATGGCCGGCCACCTGTCCCTGGCCGGTCACGCGGTCACCGTCTACAACCGGACCGCCGCCAAGGCCAACGGCTGGATCGCCGAATACGACGGCGACATGGCCGACACCCCGCGCGAGGCGGTGCGCGAGGTGGATATCGCCTGCCTGTGCTTGGGCAACGACGACGACGTGCGTGGCGTCGTCTATGGGGACGAGGGCGTTCTGGCCGGGCTGGCGCCGGGCGGCGTGCTGATCGACCACACCACGGCCTCGGCCGGACTGGCACGCGAACTCGCGGACCGGGCCGCGGCGCAGGGAGTGCATTTCCTGGACGCCCCGGTGTCGGGCGGCCAGATCGGCGCCGAGAACGGGACGCTGACCATTATGGTCGGTGGCGACGCGGAGGTCTTCGCGCGGGCCGAGCCGGTGCTCTCGGCCTATGCCCGGGCGGTCACCCTGATGGGGCCGGCGGGGGCGGGGCAGCTTACCAAGATGGTCAACCAGATTTGCATCGCCGGGCTTCTGCAAGGTCTCTCCGAGGGCCTCGGCTTCGCCGAGCGGGCCGGGCTCGACGCCAACCGGGTCGTCGAGGTGATTTCCAAGGGCGCCGCGCAGTCCTGGCAGATGGAAAACCGCTCGCGCGGCATGCTGGAGGATCGTTTCGAGTTCGGATTCGCCGTCGACTGGATGCGCAAGGATCTGGCGATCTGCCTGGAGGAGGCGCGGCGCAACGGAGCGCGCCTGCCCGTCGCCGCCCTGGTCGATCAGTTCTATGCCGAGATCCAGGCCCGGGGTGGCGGCCGTTGGGATACGTCGAGCCTGATCCGGCTGCTGCGCGACGACGGACCGTAGGCGGCGCGGGTGTTCGACGGATCCGGAGCCCCGCTCCGGGGGCTTTCCCCGGGGTTCGGTCGGCCCTGCCAAGCGTCCTCGAAACAGAAGGGAACATCGGCGCCCCAGCGGCGCCGTTTGGGGTTCGCAACGAAAAAATGGGGGCCGTCGCTCGTCAGGGGCAGTATCGCGCGAACATCGCCCGGTTTCGTGCTTTGTTGCACAATGTCACCAATAGCGGGATTTCGGCCTTCATGTCCCCAAGGCCGGGGTCGTTTTTCAGAAGCGACAAGCGCATGAGCGTCACCTCGAGCGCCTTGGCGCTGTCCGTCCCAAGGTAGATCTTTCGCGCGTCGCCAAGGTACCCATAGGCGGCCTTGAGGTTACCCTTGGCATGGGACGCGCGCCCCAGGAAATACTCGTCCTCGCCATTCGGCTCGAACCGCTCCTGATTCCGCAACGCCTGCTCGATTACCCGATCCGGTTTGCCGTTCAACAGGTGGACCATCATGATGTTTCGCGCGGCGATCTCGTTGTCGGGGTTGATTCGCATCGATCGGGTGTATGCCGCCTCGGCGGCCTTCAGGTCGCCCGCGCGCCTGAACGAAATCGCCATGTGGTCGATGGCCTTGTAATCCGCCGGACACAACTCCAGCGCCGCGCGGTGGGCGGCGATCGCCTCTGCGTGCGCCTGTCTGCGCATCGCGTCGGATGCGGCTTTGAGAAATGCCTGGCGTCTTTCCTCCGTCTTCCTCGGCAAGCTGAAGTGGAAGGACGCGATATGCGCGTGTTCGTGTATGAGCATGAACAAGAAATACTCTTTCGCGGTCCCGGGTATGTTTTTCAGGGACCCCGCCGGCAACCCACTCATGCGGCTTACGAAGTCCTCGACGGGCCGATCAAGGATCGATCCGTCGAGGATCATGAATTGGAAACAGGGAAAAGCGACGCCCGAGCCGTAGACATTGCGGTTGACATAGTCCTTGTAGCTGAGCGGGGTCAGCCAGCTATCGAGGATCCCGGCCGTGTCCACGACGAGGATTCTCGTGCGCAGATCGTTGGCCGTTGCGAAATAGTTCTGATTGAATACGACCCTGTCCGAGAGCGTTTTTTCCAGACTCCCATCCAGAAGATCGGGCGGCGGGTCGCGGAAGTAGCCGCCGTCCTCCAGGAACCCCACGAATTCATCGAGTTGAAACGGCTTTCTGAACTCTTCCAACTGTTGCAGGGCGGCGCCGAGGGCAATAACCCCTCCGACAAACCCCACGGCAAGGAGTTTACGGGCATCCATGGCCGCTTAACTCCGCTTGGAGTCCTTGAACACGCTTTGCCAGAAGAAACCGTTTTGGAACGACAATAGCGCGGCGATAAAACCATCGGGATGAGTCGAGGCCATGTTGTAGGCGCTAAAGATGACGATCGGGCTGATCAGGAACGGCGTCAGGGCGGCAACCTCTCCGTGGTCGCCCTTCTCGCCCGCGCCCGTTTTCGTTTTGCGCCGGTTGAACATCACGTTGGCGGCGATCCCGAGGATCGTGCAGATCGAGATCACGAGGGGCGGAAAGACCACCGCGGCGGTCTCGCCCAAGGTGTCGGTCACGATCCTCGGAGCATTGAAATGGCTGCCCCCGACGTCGTCTTGCAACAGTGGATCGACGGCGAACATGCCGAAACCCAACGCGATGGCGACCGAGAGACCGACGCACAGCACCGAGAAAACGAGCCATCGAGACACCAATGGGCATCCTTTTATGCAAGAAGACTTCCGAAGCCTACCTCAGTCGGACCACCGGGAGAAGGCGAAAAGCCGGGAAACACACGCACTCAATTGGGTTGCCGGCCCCGGCGCATCGGAACTCGACCGCCGTACCAACCGGGCGGAGACAGGAAGCCGACGGTCGGCGGTGGCTGGGACATCCGGAAACGATCCATCAAGGCATGAGGGCGGTTGACCACCAAGGGTTCCACCTGCCTTGGTTGGCGCTCTTTAGTCATGTATCGGGTGGAGAAGCGCGATTCACGGAACCGCGCCGCCTTCGCGCATCGGAAAAAATCAAATATCTTAACAGCAATGAAAAAACAACAAAGTAAACAATTCCGAACAAATAAATTGAAAATTGGCATAAAAAATCGGGACAACCTGATTTAGTTGATTCGCCCATACTATTAATAATAAAATAACTATATAATGTTCCTGTGAATATACCTCCAAGAGCATGCATTTTTATATTGTCTTGAAATTTAATAAAAATTAAAAACATGCACTTCACAATTACGGGAATAATAAAAAAACTAGATGTATAAAAAACAAAACTTATAATCAGCCATATACCACTAAATTTTTTAAAATGTAAAAAGTGTATGTAAAAAAAGATATCGCGATTACAAAAAATAATACATGAATTATTACTAAGTATTTCGCGGATATCTTTAGAAACGTGATTTTACTGATTTTTTCGCCCTGCATAAAGGTTGCCTTTGTTCCATGATTTTTCGAATCCGGCGATGTCGGCGGCATGCGCCCTTGCCCGCGTCGCAACATCATAACCATGGAATTTGATGATCAACAATCGCTTGGGTCGAAACACAACGCAGTCCCAAGGCGCCTCGCAAGCGGTGATGGAGGTAGGCCGCCGTCTTGCGCTTCACCCCGCACGCCGAGCCGTCGCCCGCGCCGAGCCGTCGGCGATCCTTGCCGGAGGGCGGACGAACGTCTAGAACGGCGTCGGACACGCGACTCTTAATTCCGGCGGGGGACCTCGGCTCATGGCGGCGAACGACAGCGGCGATATCCGGACGGCGATTCTCGGGGCCAGCGGTTACACCGGAGCGGAACTCCTGCGCCTGTTGGCCCGCCACCCGGACGTGCGGTTCTCCGCCCTGACCGCCGGACGCAAGGCCGGGCAGACCATCGACCGGGTGTTTCCGCATCTGGCGTCGCTCGACCTGCCGCATTTGGTCGGGCTGGACGACGTGGAGTGGGAGTCGGTGGACGTGGTGTTCGGCTGCCTGCCACACGGTTCCATGCACGATCTGGTGCGCCGGTTGCCCGAGAGGGTCAGGGTGATCGACCTGTCGGCCGACTTCCGGTTGCGCGATCCGGCGGTCTATGCCCGTTGGTACGGCCTGGAACACAAGGCCACCGACCTGCAGCCGGAGGCCGTCTACGGCATTCCGGAGCTGTACCGCGACGCCATCGCGGCGGCCCGCATCGTCGCCGGGCCGGGCTGCTACCCGACCTCGGTGCAGGTGCCGCTGGTCCCGCTGCTTGAGGCCGGCATGATCTCCGCCGACGGCATCATCATCGATGCGAAATCGGGAGTCAGCGGGGCCGGTCGGGCGGCTCGCGAGGAGATGCTGCACGGCGAGGTCTCGGAGGGCTTCCACGCCTACGGGCTGGGCGGCCATCGCCACGAACCGGAGATCGAGCAGGGGCTGTCGGCCGCCGCCGGACGGGCGGCCAACGTCTGTTTCACGCCGCACCTGTTGCCCATGAACCGGGGCATCCTGTCGACTCTCTACGTGACCCTGGAGGGTGGCGCGACGGCCGACGACTTGCGGGCCGAACTGGCCCGGCGCTTCGCCGGCGAGCCCTTCGTGCGGGTGGTGCCGCCCGAGGTGTCTCCGGCCACCCGCCACGTGCGCGGCTCCAACCACATCCTGATCGGCGTCTACGAGGGGCGCTTCCCGGGGCAGGCGCGGCTGGTCTCGGTGATCGACAACTTGGTCAAGGGTGCCTCGGGGCAGTTGGTCCAATGCATGAACCTGATGTTCGGTCTGCCGGAAACCCGCAGCCTCGACCAGCTTCCCCTGTTCCCCTAGTGTGGTGGCCGTGCTGTCACGCACAGTTCGTGGGATTGTCACGCGACCATAACAGTGTCCGCCGAAACTCCGCTGGTTCGGGGGCGAGTCCCCCGGTCGACGCGCATACTTTCGGAGGGACATACGACATGCGTTTGTGGAAACATCGGAATACGGCGGCGGGCGTGGCCCTGGCCGTGACTGTGTTCGCGGCCGATTTGACACCGGTCCTGGCCGCCGAGCCCGTGCAACTGGGTCCGCGTCCGTTCTTCCTGGTCGACGGCCTGAGGGACGGCGCGCTGAAGTCGGCGCTCGCCAAATGCGACGGGCCGTTCGAGGCGGCCGATTTCTCGATCGGACACCGGGGCGCGCCGCTTCAGTTTCCGGAGCACACCCGGGAGTCCTATGTGGCGGCGGCGCGGATGGGCGCCGGCATCCTGGAATGCGACGTGACCTTCACCAAGGATCGGGCATTGGTCTGCCGCCACTCCCAGTGCGATCTGCACACCACCACCGATATCCTGGCGCGTCCCGATCTGGCCGCCAAATGCAGCGAGCCGTTCAGTCCGGCCGATCCGGCGACCGGCAAGGCGGCGTCGGCGAAATGCTGCGCCTCCGACATCACCCTGGCCGAATACAGGACCCTGAACGGCAAGATGGATGCCGCCGACACGACCGCCACCACGGTCGAGGCCTACATGGGGGGCACCGCGTCCTGGCGGACCGAACTCTACGCCACCACCGGCACCTTGATGACCCACGACGAGAGCATCGCCCTGTTCCGGTCGCTCGGCGCCAAGTTCACCCCGGAACTGAAATCGGCCAGCGTCGACATGCCCTACGAGGGCGATTACAGCCAGCAGGCCTATGCCCAGGCGATGGTCGATGCCTACAAGACGGCCGGCATCGACCCGAGGGACGTCTATCTGCAATCGTTCAATCTCGACGACGTGATCTACTGGATCAGGAACGAACCGGCATTCGGCGCCCAGGCGGTCTACCTGGACGGCCGCTACGACGACACGGCGTTCGATCCTCTGCGGGCGGAGACCTGGAAACCGTCGATGGACGACCTGGCCGCGATGGGAGTCAAGATCATCGCGCCGCCGATGTGGGTCCTGGTGACTACCGACGGCGACCGCATCGTGCCGTCTCCCTACGCCAAGGCGGCCAAGGCGGCCGGCCTTCGGATCATCACCTGGACCCTGGAGCGGTCGGGGCCGCTGGCATCCGGCGGCGGCTGGTACTTCCAGTCGATCAAGGACGCGACCGACCGCGACGCGGTCTATCTGGAACTCCTCGACGTGCTGGCCAAGCAGGTCGGCGTGCTTGGCGTGTTCTCCGATTGGCCGGCCACCACCACCTTCTACGCCAACTGCATGGGCCTCAAATAACCATCCGGCGTCGGTTTTTCGCGGGCGAGGCGGCCATCCGCCTCGTCCGCGCGGTCCGTCAGACGGCCGCCTCGGCCGGCGTTCCCGTGAACAGGATCCGGCACTTGACGCGGTGCCGCCAGGTCCGGATGGCCATTTCGCTGCCGCCGCGCGAGCCGACGATGATCAGCGAGTAGATGCGGTTGCCGGCCAGCGAACGGAACACGCCGGCCAGGGTCTTGGCGGACGGGCGGAGCAGTTGAACGACCGTGCCGCTCGGGGTGTGCCCGTGGCACAGGTCGTCGCGGTTGGGATCGAACAACTCGTCGGTCAGCGTTCCGGCCGGCTCGGCCTCGGCGGCCGGAACGTCCGCCTGCGGCCCCTCGACCGGGAACAGGTCGCAATCGTGCATCAGGTCGCGGGCCAAACCGCGATGAATGCCGTTCCAACTCGGGCGCAGTGGAAAGTGCCACAGGCAGACCACGTCGATGGCCTGCACGTCCGGGCCGGCGTTGTCAATGGCGAGGCGGAACGCTTCGGCGGCCTCCTCGCGGGTCTCGAGCACGACCAGGGCGCGGTCACGCAGGGAAATGGGCGCATGGTGCATTCGGGGCTCTCCAATTGTCTCGAGCGCCATTATCCGCTTCTCGTGACGGTTACGCAACCTTCGCACCTGCAAAAAAATAACGTTGAGGGCACTTTTTATCCGAAAAATCCGCGTCCAGATTGGGGCGGATCAGGCAGGCGTCACGCGGCGGGCCTCCGTGCGGTAAGCTCAACGCGTTTCATTTCAAGGGCTTGGGGGCTTCAGACGTCCAGGTTCTCGACGAACCGGGCCCGCTCCTGGATGAAGGCGAGGCGGGCTTCCGGCTTGCGGCCCATCAGGCGGTTGACCAGATCGGCCGTTGCGCGCGCCTCGGCGATCGCCTCGTCGCCGTGGCCGTTCGCCAGATCGACCCGCAGCAGGGTGCGGGTGGACGGGTCCATGGTGGTCTCGCGCAGTTGCGCCGGCGGCATCTCACCGAGGCCCTTGAACCGGCTGACCTCGACCTTGGCGCGCCCGGAAAGCGGCCCGGCCAGCAGTTCGGCCTTGTGGGCCTCGTCGCGGGCATACAGCACCGTCGCCCCCTGGGCGAGCCGGAACAGGGGCGGTTGCGCGATGTAAAGGTGACCGTTCTCGATGAGCTTCGGCATCTCCTGAAAAAAGAACGTGATCAACAGGGAGGCGATGTGGGCGCCGTCGATGTCGGCATCGGTCATGATGATGATTTTTTCGTAGCGCAACGCCTGCTCGTCGTAGGCCTCGCGGGTCCCGCAGCCGAGTGCCTCCATCAGGTCGTTCAATTCCTGGTTGCCGCGCAGCTTGTCGGCCGAGGCCGAGGCGACATTGAGGATCTTGCCGCGCAGCGGCAACACGGCCTGGGTGTCGCGGCGGCGCGCCTGCTTGGCCGAGCCGCCGGCCGAATCCCCCTCGACGATGAACAGTTCGGTGCCGCCCTGGATCGATCTGGTGCAGTCGGCCAGCTTGCCGGGCAGCCGCAGTCGCCGGGTCGCCGAAGCGCGCTTGAGTTCCTTGTCCTGCTTTTTCCGCAGCCGCGCGTTGGCCCGATCGACGATTCTCTCCAGCAGTGCCCGCGCGGCATCGGGGTTGGCCGACAGCCACAGGTCGAACGGGTCGCGCACCGCGGCCTCGACCAGTCGGGCGGCTTCCGGGTTGGCCAGTTTTTCCTTGGTCTGGCCCTGGAACTGCGGTTCGCGGATGAACACCGAGAGCATGACGCAGGCGCCGCCGGTCAGGTCCTCGGCCGTCACCTTGGCGGCCTGCCGGTTGTTGAGCAGGTCGCCGTGGGCTCGCAGGCCGCGCAGGAGGGCGGTGCGCAGACCGGTTTCGTGGCTGCCGCCCTGTGGGGTCGGCACCGTGTTGCAGTAGGAATTGAAGAATCCGTCCTCGTCGTCCGGCCAGGCGACCGCCCATTCCATCTTGCCGGCGTCGTCGGGCAGCCGCGCCGTGCCCGCGAACGGAGTGGGGGTGACCGTGGGTCGTCCATCCAGCCCCTCGGCCAGAAAATCGGACAGTCCGCCCGGGAAATGCAGCACCGCGCGCGGCGGCGTCGGGTCGTCGTTCCTCAGGAGGTCCGGCGCGCAGGTCCAGCGGATCTCGACGCCGCGAAACAGATAGGCCTTGGAGCGCGCCATGCGGAACAGAGCCGCCGGGCGGAACTGTGCCCGGTGGCCGAATATCCGAGGGTCGGGGCGGAACGTGACCTCGGTGCCGCGACGGTTCTGGACCGCGCCCAGGTCCTTGAGCGTGCCGGTCGGCTGGCCGCGCGCGAAGGTTTGACCGTGGAGCTTGCGGTCGCGGGCGACCTCCACCGAGAGATGCTCGGACAGGGCGTTGACCACCGAGATCCCGACCCCGTGCAGGCCGCCCGAGGTGCGGTAGGCCGCGCCGCCGAACTTGCCGCCCGAGTGCAGGGTGGTGAAGATCACCTCAAGGGCCGATTTGCCGGGGAATCGGGGGTGCGGGTCGACCGGGATTCCACGCCCGTTGTCGCGCACCGTGACCTGATTGGCGGCCGTCAGTTCCAGTTCGATGCGCCCGGCATGGCCGGCCACCGCCTCGTCCATGGCGTTGTCGAGGACCTCGGCGACCAGGTGATGCAGCGCCCGTTCGTCGGTGCCGCCGACGTACATGCCGGGCCGCCGCCGCACGGGCTCCAGGCCCTCCAGCACCTCGATGTCCTTGGCCGAATAGTCGTCGCTGGTGGCGGTTGCGGCGTGAAAAAGATCGTTCATGCGGCGATGAGTCCCGGGTTCGGTCGGTCCGGTATCCTAGTGAGGCCGCTCGCCCGTGACAAGCAGGATGGTGTGGCGTTGGACTTTCGGATGCCCATATCTTGTGACGTGTCGCGGAACGCCGCACGGCCAGCCGATCCGGGACCGGGACGGGCGGCGAATCCGAATATTCTTCTTAAGTTCGAAACATATTCATGTTATGTTCCATTCCCATCGAGCACGCGAACGGTCTCTCCGTCGCGGTCCGACTCTCCGAGGAGGATGCCATGTGGACCTGGAACACGACCAAGGATTTCGCCGCCCTGAGTCTGCTGTTCGTCGCCATCTATGCATGGACGGTGATCGGCGCGGTGCTCTGAACGCGGCCGGGTCATTTCCGGAAAGGGGATGGTGGGCCGGGTACACTCGGGTGCGTCCCGGCGGCGCGTGCCCGACCTTGAAACCACGAGTGGTTTTTCGTATCACACTGGGGGTTCTTTTCGATCGGGTGGTCGCGTCGTGTCCATGGAGCGTGTGGCGAAGGGCGCCTCGGGGGCCGGCGGCGGCTGTTGCCTTGCCCAAGTGAAGGGGTCCCGTGGCATGCTTGTGTTCGAGCATTCTTTATTGTCGGCGCGTCTAGTGGTTCGATGCCAACGGATGAGTCCCATCCGTTGGCATCGAACCACCAGATCAATAGC
Organism: Magnetospira sp.; assembly: GCA_028282245.1. GTDB lineage: Bacteria > Pseudomonadota > Alphaproteobacteria > Rhodospirillales > Magnetospiraceae > JANQGL01. Next base: position 37 of record JANQIL010000070.1, on the reverse strand, counting down.
TTAGTGGATCGACCGATCCAAAGCTTGGGTACCAAGC
>JANQIL010000069.1 GCA_028282245.1 Magnetospira sp. | reverse complement strand
TAGCTTAGTGGATCGACCGATCCAAAGCTTGGGTACCAAGCGTTGGATCCGATCCACGAGTAGGCCCTTTCGCGCATGAAGATCACCGGTGGCCGTATCGAGGAATTCCTGAGGTCGCCGCCCGACCATGTTCGGGCGGTGCTCGTTTACGGCCGCGACGAGGGATTGGTGCGCGAGCGGGCCGCCCGGATACTGGGGCGCATCGTCGATGATCCGGCGGATCCCTTCCGGGTCGCTGAATTGAGCGGCCGCGACATCGAGACCGACCCGGCCCGGCTGGCCGACGAGGCGGCCGCCCTGTCGATGATCGGCGGCCGTCGGGTCGTGCGAGTTCGCGAGTCGGCGGAAACCGCGCATAAGGTCTTCGCGTCGTTCCTGGAGCATCCGGTCGGCGACAACCTGGTGATCGTCGAGGCCGGCGACCTGGGGCCGAGGGCCGCCCTGCGCGCCTTGTTCGACTCCGCCGAGCGGGCGGCCGCCATCGCTTGCTATCCGGACGAGGGGGCCGGCCTGGACCGGGTCATCGCGGAGAGTCTGGCCGCCCATGGCCTCGCGGGCGATGCCGAGGTGCGCGGCTATCTGGCGGCGCACCTGGGATCGGATCGCATGGTGACCCGGTCGGAGATCGCCAAGCTGGCGGTGTACATGGGCGAATCGACGACGGTGCGCCTGGAGGACGCCCGGGCCTGCGTCGGCGACAGCGGCGCGGCATCGGTCGACGAGCTTCTGTCGGCACTCGGCACGGGAAACCAGGATGCCCTGGATCGGGCGCTCGACCGGGTGTTCGAGGACGGAACCGCGCCGGTCGGACTCCTGCGTCTGGTCAATCGCCATTTTCAGCGATTGCACCTGGCGGCCGGACACATCGGGCAAGGGCTACCGCCCGACAAGGCGATCGGTCGCCTGAAACCACCGGTGATCTTCAAGGCAATGGCGTCGTTTCGGACCCAACTCGGCATCTGGACGCCGGACCGCCTGACCGACGCGCTCGATCTCCTGCTCGCCGCCGAGGCCGACTGCAAGACCTCGGGGATGCCCGACCAGACCCTGTGCCGGCGCGCCCTGACGCGTCTCGCCCAAATGGCCCGTCGACACTGAGCCCCATCAGGCGTTCGGTCCCATCGCGTCGCCGGCCCGCCCCTGCGCGCCGTGACTCAGTCGATGCAGGAGATCGTCGAGTTGCTCCAGGCTGTCGTAATGCAGGGTCAGGGTCCCGCCGCGACCGCCGAATCGGACGTCGACCCGCAGGCCGAGCAGATTGGACAGATCACGTTCAAGGGCCAGGGTGTCGGCGTCCTTGTCGCGTCCCCGGTGTCCCCGCTCGGCACGCGGCCCGGTGCGGCCGTCCTTGCGCACCAGGCGTTCGGTCTGGCGCACGTTCAGCCCCTTGCCCGACACCTGGCGGCCCAGCGAGACCGGATCATCGGCGCCAAGCAGGGCGCGCGCATGGCCGGCCGACAGGCTGCCATCCTCGATCATCGCCTTAACCGGATCGGGCAAGCCCAAGAGGCGCATCATGTTGGCCACGTGACTGCGGCTCTTGCCGACGATGCGGGCCAACCCTTCCTGGGTATGGCTGAATTCATCCATCAAGCGGCGGTAGCCCTCGGCCTCCTCCAACGCCGAGAGATCCTGACGTTGCAGATTCTCGACCAGGGCGACCTCCAGCGCCTCCTGGTCGTCGAAATCATTGACGATCACCGGGATCTCGTGCAACTGGGCGAGTTGCGAGGCCCGCCAGCGGCGTTCTCCGGCGATGATTTCGAAGGCGTCCGGGTCGTTCGGGTCGCGGCGCACCAGAAGCGGTTGCAAAACGCCCTTCTCGCGCACCGACATCACGAGATCCTGCAGGCCTTCCTCGTCGATTCGATGACGCGGCTGGAAGCGGCTGGGCCTCAGGAACTCGACGGGAACCCGGCGCACCACGCGACCATCCGGCGGGCCGTCGCCCTCCGATTCCGAATAGGCCGCCTCGTCGCCCCCGAGCAACGCCGACAGGCCGCGCCCGAGTTGATTGGTCCGCTTCGCCATCAGGCCGCCGCCCGGCGCTCGCGGCGCAGCACCTCGCTGGCCAGATTGACGTAGGCCTGCGATCCGGCGCAGCGCAGGTCGTAGATCAGCACCGGCTTGCCGTGCGACGGCGCCTCCGACACCCGCACGTTGCGCGGGATCACCGTCTCGTAAACCTTGTCGCCGAAGAATCCCCGCACGTCCGCCGCCACCATGTCGGACAACTTGTTGCGGCTATCGAACATGGTCAACACAATACCTTGTATATCGAGACTTGGATTGAAAACCTGACGCACGCGCTCGATGGTTTTGACCAGATGGCTCACCCCCTCCAGGGCGAAGAACTCGCACTGCAACGGCACCAGCACCGACTGGGCGGCCACCAAGGCGTTGATGGTCAGAAGCCCGAGGGCCGGCGGGCAGTCGATCAGGATGTAGTCAAAACCGCCGTTGCCGCCCTCGATCGTGCCCTTCAACCGGTACTCGCGGCGCGCCATGCCGACCAACTCGATCTCGGCCCCGGCCAGATCGACCCCCGACGGCACCAGCCAAAGTCCGGGAACCGTCGTCTCCAGCATGGTCGCATCCACCGTTGCCCCGCCGATCAGCACGTGATAGGAGCCGGCCCGCCGGGCCGTCCGGTCGACGCCCAGGCCGGTGCTTGCGTTGCCCTGCGGATCCAGGTCGATGATCAAGACCTTTTTCTGAATCGCCGCCAGGGCGGTGGCCAGATTGATGGCGGTCGTCGTCTTGCCCACGCCCCCCTTTTGGTTGGCGATGGCAAGAATGCGCGGCTTGGTCGTCATGTTAGGTCGAATTTCGTCGGTCATTGCGCCTGGAAACCTCCCGAACCCGGAGGAGCCGCCCGGACGGATCCGTTTGGCTCTCGAAAATATCGAATTTCAGTTTCCAGTTTTTTTGCGACTCCGTCAATTCCCGATCGACGGATTTTCCCTTGAGAAGGAGCAAAATACCGTATTTTCCGAGGTGAGGACCCCCAAGATGTAGCATTTTGGGCACGGATGCCAGGGCCCGGGCGGTGATCACGTCGGCCTCGAATGGGGGAAGAGTCTCGATACGCGCCGCATGGACCGTCGCCGGGACGTTGCATTCCCGGACCACCTCGCGCAAGAACACCGCCTTGCGCTGGTCGCTTTCCACCAAATGAAACGGCCGCCCGGTGATCATCGCCAGCACCAGCCCCGGAAACCCCGACCCCGACCCAAGGTCCACCAGCACCCTGGCGTCGGCCGGCACCAATGGCGCGAGCTGGGCCGAATCCAGAAAATGCCGCCGCCAGGGATCCCTCAGGGTCGCGGCCCCAACCAGATTGATCCGCGCCTGCCATTTTTCCAGCAGACGCAGATACCCCTTGAGCCTCTCGAGTGTTTCACGTGAAACGCCGGTGGCGTCCCGGAATGCCGCTGGCGTCAGCGGCGCGGTTCCCATGATGGCTCCCCTGCCCGTTCGGCGGCGACGGACCGGGTTCTCACATGGGCCAGCAGGGCCGTCAAGGCGGCCGGAGTCACGCCGGAAATGCGTGCCGCCGCGCCAAGGGTCGCCGGCCGGGCCGCGTCCAGCTTGCCCCGCACCTCGTTGGACAGGGACGGCAAGGCCCAGTAGTCCAGATCGTTCGGCAGCGCCAGGGCCTCGTCCCGCCGAAACGCCCGGACATCCGCTTCCTGCCGCGCCATGTAGGCCGCATAGAGCGCTTCGATCTCCATCTGCCGCGCCACCCCGGGCTCGATATCCGCCAGCTCGGGCCAGAATCCGATCAGGTCCGCCATTCCGATGCCGGGATAGGCCAGAAGATCATGAACCGAACGGCGCACACCATCCTGGTTCACCGACACCCCCCCGGCCCTGAGCGCGCGCGGTGTCGCGCAAAGACCTCGCAGGCGTTGCCGTGCCGAGTTCAGGGCCTCCGTCTTGCGCGCGAAGGCCGCGCGGCGGTCCGCGCCGATCACGCTGACCGCCAGTCCCTTCGGCGTGAGGCGCTGATCCGCGTTGTCGGCCCGCAGCAGCAGCCGATACTCTGCGCGTGACGTGAACATTCGGTAGGGTTCCCGGGTTCCCTGGGTTACCAGATCGTCGACCATCACCCCGATGTAGCCGTCCGCCCGATCCAGGGTCCAGGCCGCCTCGCCGCCGCCGGCCCGTAGCGCCGCATTGACGCCGGCCAACAGACCCTGACCCGCGGCCTCCTCGTAACCGGTGGTGCCATTGATCTGGCCAGCCAGAAAAAGACCCCTTAACCCAAGGGCCTCAAGAGTCGGCCCGAGGCAGCGTGGATCCACGAAATCGTACTCAATGGCATAGCCGGGCCGGACCATGCGGGCTCGCTCCAATCCCGGAATGGTTTGCAACAGTCGCAGTTGCACGTCCTCGGGTAACGACGTGGAAATTCCGTTGGGATAGACCGTCGGATCGTCCAGGCCCTCGGGCTCCAGAAAAATCTGATGACGGGGCTTGTCGGAAAACCGGACGACCTTGTCCTCAATGGACGGGCAGTAGCGCGGCCCGACCCCCTCGATCTGACCTGAGAACAGAGGCGCGCGGTCCAGATTGGCACGGATCAGGTCATGGCCGGCCCCGGTGGTCCAGGTGATATGGCACAGGGTCTGCGGAACCTCGATCCGCTCGGTCAGGGTCGAGAACGGCTCCGGCGGGTCGTCCCCGACCTGGGGCTCCAGGTCGTCCCAATCGATGGTGCGCCCGTCCAGGCGCGGCGGCGTGCCGGTTTTCAGGCGCCCAAGGGGAAACGCCAGGGATTCCAGGGTCCTCGCCAAGCCGACGGAGGGGGCGTCGCCGATCCGGCCGGCCGGCGTCGTCCGGGACCCGATATGGATCACGCCACGCAGGAAGGTCCCGGTGGTCAACACCACCGCACCACAGCGTATCTCCCGGCCATCGGCCAATCGCACGCCACCGACGCCCGCCCCGTCCAGGATCAGGTCCTCGACCGATCCCTCGACCAGGGACAGCCCGGCCTGCGTGTCGAGCAGCGATCGCATCGCCGCCCGGTACAGCCCCCGATCCGCCTGGGCGCGCGGACCCCAGACCGCCGGTCCCTTGCTGCGGTTGAGCACCCGAAACTGGATCCCGGCGCGGTCAATGGCGCGGCCCATCAGGCCGTCCAGGGCATCCACCTCGCGCACGAGCTGTCCCTTGGCCAAGCCGCCGATGGCGGGATTGCAGGACATTTCACCGATGGTGTCGAGCTTCTGGGTGACCAGGGCCACGACGGCGCCGAGGCGCGCCGCCGCCGCCGCCGCCTCGCACCCCGCGTGGCCGGCTCCCACCACCACCACGTCAACCTGTTTCACGTGAAACACCCGTCTACTTGCCGATACAGAAATCCCGGAACACCACGTCCAGCATGTCCTCCACGTCGACCCGGCCGGTGATCGCGCCAAGAGCCCGCACCGCCATGCGCACGTTCTCCGCCACCAGTTCCGGCGCCGTCTCCCGGGACGAGTCCCGCAGCGCCGACGCGCAGGCCGTCAGGGCCTCCCGGTGACGATGCCGGGTCAGCGGCATGGAGTCCAGTCCTTCCCCGCAGCGGCGGGCCACCTCCCTCGTGAGCGCCGCAACGAAGTCCGCGACGCCCTCTTCGGTTCGTACCGAGATGGCATGCGCCGGGCGGCCGTTCCATTCCGGCGCGGTCAATTCCCGGCGGTCGACCTTGTTCACCACCACCAGGGAGTCGTCATCGATCAGGCCAACCACGTCCGGATCCAGGTCCGGCCATGTTGCCGCCTCCGCCATCACCACCCGCAGATCGGCGTCGCGGGCGCGGGCGCGGGCGCGCCGCATGCCCTCGCCCTCGATGGGATCGCCCGCGCCATGGAGACCCGCCGTGTCGGACAGGGTCACCGGATAGCCATTCAGGTCCAATCCGACCTCGATCACGTCCCGCGTGGTGCCGGCGATTTCCGAGACGATGGCCGCGTCCCGGTGAACCAGGCGGTTGAACAGGCTCGACTTGCCCACGTTCGGCGGCCCCACGATAACCACCGCGACCCCATCCCGCAGCCGCTCGCCCCGCCGTCCGTCGTCCAGGTGCCCGGCGATCTCGCCACGAAGGGCGGCGATATCCCGGCGCACGGCCGGCCACAGGTCCGGCGGCACGTCCTCGTCGGCAAAGTCGATGGTCGCCTCCAGATGGGCCGCCACACGCAGCAGCCGATCCCGCCAGTCGTCATAGAGCGCCCCCAATTCGCCCCGCATCTGGCGCTGGGCCTGCCGGCGCTGGGCCTCCGTTTCGGCCGCCACCAGATCGGCCACCCCCTCCGCCGCCGTGAGATCCAGACGCCCGTTCTCGAACGCCCGGCGGCTGAACTCGCCCGGCTCCGCCAGCCGCAGGCCGAGCCCGGCCGTCAGCAGACCGGTGATCCGGGCGGTCATCGCCGGCCCGCCGTGCACATGCAGTTCGGCCACGTCCTCGCCGGTGAACGATCCCGGCCCGGGGAACCACAAGATCAGCCCCCGGTCCACCACCTCGCCGTCCCTCGGGTCCACGAGATCGCGCAGCACCGCGCGGCGCGGCGGCGGCCGGCGGCGGCCGGTCAGCCGGTCGAGCGCCGCCCCGGCCTCGGGACCCGACAGCCGGAACACCGCGACCCCCGCCCGGCCGCTGCCGCTGGCCAGGGCAAAAATGGTCCCCGACTTCATTGCCGTCTCAAAATGGAATCGCCATGTCGTGGATACTAGTCGTTCGGCCCCAACATAAGGCGTTCCACGGGATGGCCGTCCCGAACATGCCGCTCCAGAACCTCGTCCACGTCGGCCATGTCGGCGCACCGGTACCAGATCCCCTCCGGATAGATCACCATCACCGGACCGTTCTCGCAGCGATCCAGGCAGCCGGCGGCGTTGATGCGCACGCCCTCCAATCCCATGTCCTGGGCCTTCGCCTTCATGTAGGCGCGAAGCGTGGCACCGCCGCGCAGCGTGCAGTCGCCGCGCGGATGGCCCTCGGCCCGCTGGTTGGTGCAGCAGAAGACATGGCGGCGATAAAAGGATTCCAAAGCGGTCATTTGGCGCCGTCCTCGCGCGTCGACGAGACGCCGCCGGTGAAGTGCGCCCAGAACGCCTTCTGAATCTGCTCAAGGCCCTGCAGGCCGGCCGGCAGCCAGGTCTTGAACAGGGCCTCGGGGTCCATGGCCTGGATATTGGCCATCATCCGGTCTTCCATCTCCTTGATGACGCGGTCCTGCATCGGGCGCACGTCGGGTAGTCCGAAGAACGTCCGCGCCTCTTCCGGCGTGCAATCGATATCGACGGTCACCTTCATGCGCTTGTTCCTCCGGTTTCCGAACGGGCCGCCTTGTAACCCGTGGCGACGACCCCAAAATTCTAGGTCAGGCGTCCCGCCCGGCGCAATCCCGACCGAACCACGCGAGGGGATCCCGATGACCGCCAACCAATTGGCCGAGGAATCCAGTCCCTACCTCCTACAGCACAAGGACAACCCCGTTCACTGGCACGCCTGGGGGCCGGACGCCCTTGATCTGGCCCGGCGGACCAACAGGCCGGTCCTTCTTTCGGTGGGTTACGCCGCCTGTCACTGGTGCCACGTGATGGCCCACGAAAGCTTCGAGAACCCGGCCATCGCCGATCTCATGAACCAGCTCTTCGTCAACGTCAAGGTCGACCGCGAGGAGCGGCCCGATCTGGACAGCGTCTATCAGTCCGCCCTCGGCCTGATGGGGCAGCATGGCGGGTGGCCGCTGACCATGTTCCTGACCCCGGACGGGGCGCCGTTCTGGGGCGGCACCTATTTCCCGCCCGAGCCGCGCTGGGGCCGCCCCGGTTTTCCGGACATCCTGCGCGCCGTCGCCCGGGCCTACGCCGACGAAACCGACCGGGTGCTGGACAACGTGACCAGCCTGCGCGCCGCCCTGACCCGGGGCGCCGCCGAAATGGCGGTCGATCCGCGCACCGCCGTGTCGTCCGACGAGCCGGACCTGGTCGGGCAATCGCTGCTGCGTCTGGTCGACAGCGCGCGCGGCGGCCTGAACGGAGCGCCGAAGTTTCCGCAGCCGGCCCTGTTCCGGTTCCTGTGGACCTGCTTCCACCGCACCCGCTCCACCCTGTTCCGGGACGCCGTGACGACCACCCTCGACAACATATGCCAGGGCGGCATCTATGATCACCTGGGCGGCGGTTTCGCACGCTACTCCACCGACGAGGCCTGGCTGGTCCCGCATTTCGAAAAGATGCTCTACGACAACGCGCAGCTCGTCGAACTGTTGACCCTGGTCGGCCGGCAGACCGGCAGCCGTCTTTACGCGCAACGGGTCGCCGAGACGATCGGCTGGCTGCGGCGCGAGATGACGGTCGTCGACGAAACCGGCGGAGTCGCCTTCGCCGGCACCCTGGACGCCGACAGCGAGGGCGAGGAAGGCCGCTTCTACGTCTGGTCGGAATCCGAGGTCGACGCCCTGCTCAACGGTGAATCGCCCCTGTTCAAGCAGCATTACGGGGTGTCCGAGGCCGGCAACTGGGACGGCGTCAACATCCTCAACCGGGGCGCCCACATGCAACTGCGGGCCGAGCCGATCGAACGGGCGCTCGCCACGTCCCGCGACCGGCTGTTCGCGGCGCGCGAGGCACGGATCCGCCCGGCCCGCGACGACAAGGTGCTGGCCGACTGGAACGGCATGGCCGTCGCCGCCCTGGCCCTGGCCGGAGCGGCCCACGAACGGGCCGACTGGATCGCCCTTGCCCGCGACGTCTATGGGTTCGTCCGCCGCAACATGATGACCGACGACGGACGGCTGGTTCATGCCTGGGCCGACGGCCGGGCCCGCCACCCGGCGGTGCTCGACGACTACGCGCAGATGATCCGCGCCGCCCTCGTCCTGCACGAGACGACCGGCGATCCGGACCCCCTGGCGCATGCCCTTTCCTGGCTCGACGTGGTCGAGCGCCATTACCGGGATGGCGGGTCCTATTGCCTGTCGGCCGACGACACCGGCGACCTTCCGGTGCGGCCGCGCCCGGTGTTCGACAACGCCACCCCGTCCGGCAACGGGGTGATGGCCGAGAACCTGGTCCGTCTGGCCCTGCTCACCGGGCGGGTCGATCTTCACGACGCGGCGCGCGATCTTCTGGCGGCGATCACCGCCGGTCCGAAGGATCGTCTCGCCAATCAGCCGACCGCCCTGTGCGCGCTCGATCTTCTGCATCGGGGCGCGCAGGTGGTCGCGCTGGCCAACGACGATGACGCCGCTCCGTTCCGCCGCGCGGTGTTCCGGTCGCCGCCGCCGCACAAGGTGTTTCAGCGCATCGACCCGGATGCCGCGCTGCCGGCCGGCCACCCGGCGCACGGCAAGACGGCGATCGACGGCCGGCCCACCGCCTACCTCTGCGTCGGCCGGACCTGCGGCCTGCCGATGACCGATCCGAATGCCTTGAGCGACGCCCTCGCCCGGCTGTAAGGTTGGGCATGGCCCATGTTTCGTTCCCGACCCCAGTGGGGGTATTGACCCTGTTCGACGACGACGGCGGCGCGCTGATCGCCCTCGAATGGGGCCGCGCGCCCGCCGGACCGTCGAGCGATCTGCTGATCGAGGCGCGGCGTCAGGTCGACGCCTATTTTGACCGCCGCCTGACCGATTTCGATCTGCCGCTGGCGCCGCGCGGCACGGCGTTCCAGAACCGCGTCTGGACGGCGTTGCAAGGCATTCCGCATGGCCGGGTGGAGACCTACGGCGGCCTGGCCCGACGGCTCGACAGCGGACCGCGCGCGGTCGGCGGGGCCTGCGCCCGCAATCCCCTGCCGATCCTCGTCCCCTGCCACCGGGTGATCGGCCACGCCGGAACGCTGAACGGTTTTTCCGGTGGCGAGGGGGTGGATACCAAGCGTTACCTTCTGTCGTTCGAGGGGGTGCCGACCGGGCGCCCCGTTCCCGAGGAGACCACGCCATGAGCAAGGCCATTCGCATCCATAATTCCGGCGGCCCGGAGGTTCTGTCGTGGGAATCCGTGACCGTGGGCGACCCGGGGCCGGGCGAGGTCCGCCTGCGCAACACGGCGATCGGCCTCAATTTCATCGACGTCTATCACCGCATCGGCCTGTATTCCATCGGCCTGCCGTCCGGTCTCGGCATCGAGGGCGCCGGGGTGGTCGAGGCGGTCGGCGCCGGGGTGACCGAGGTCGCGGCGGGCGACCGGGTGGCCTATGCCGGCATGCCCCTCGGCGCCTATGCCGAGGAGCGCCTTTTTCCGGCCGACCGTCTGGTGCGGCTACCCGAGGCCATCGACGACCGGACGGCGGCGGCGATCATGCTCAAGGGCATGACGGCGCGCTATCTGCTGCGCGTCTGTGCCCCGGTGCGGGACGGCGATATCATCCTCGTCCATGCGGCGGCGGGCGGCGTCGGCCTGATCGCCTGCCAGTGGGCCAGACATCTGGGCGCCACGGTGATCGGCACCGTCGGATCGGACGCCAAGGCGCGATTGGCGCGCGATCATGGCTGCGACCACGTGGTCCTCTATGCCCAGGAGGATTTCGTGGCCCGGGTCCGGGAGATCACCAACGGCCGGGGAGTCGACATCGTCTATGATTCGGTGGGCCGCAACACCTTCGAGGGGTCGCTCGATTGCCTGCGCCGGCGCGGCACGATGGTCAGCTTCGGCAACGCCTCCGGCGCCGTCGCGCCGTTCGAGCCGTCGCTGCTGGCCCGCAAGGGATCGCTGTTCTTCACCCGGCCGATGCTGTTCGATTACATCGCGACGCGGGACGAGTTGCTGGAAACCGCCACCGACCTGTTCGACGCGGTGGCGGCCGGGCAGGTGACGGTCTCGGTCAACCAGACCTACCCGCTGGCCGAGGCGGCCGACGCGCATCGCGACTTGGAAGCGCGGCGGACCGCCGGCTCGACGGTGCTGGTGCCCTGATCCCGGGCCGGTGAAACATGATCACGGCGCTCCGGCGGCCCAATCGATAAGCCGGACCCCGGCCCGGGCGACCTCGTAGAGATGATGCTCCCAGAGGCCCGGAACCGCGCCGACGGCGATCCCGACCAATCCGAAAAACAACACGCCGGAGACCAGCCAGCCCGAAACCCCGCGCCATGCGATATACCGCGCCACCTCGGTCAGATCGCGGGCGCTCGGTTGGCCTTCGAGCAGTTCGATGCAGCGGGTCCGCCGCCCGGCCCGGAATTCGAGGAAATACAGACCCGTAACCACGAATCCGGCATGCAGGGCCGTGGGAAGGAGGGTGGTGAACATCATCATCACCACCCAGAACCCGGACCCCCAAGGATCGTTCCACGCGGTGGCGAGAAACACCCCGGCATCGAACAGATGCGCCTCGGTCCCGCGCCCCATCAGATCGACGGTCCGCGTCCCCACGCCGACGAACAACGCCATCACGGCCAACAGGCCCATCGCGGCCAGCAGATCCAGGCCGACATGAACCAGAAAGGCGCCAAGGGACCGACGGCGCAGCAGACCGTGCCCCAGGGCCCGGCTGATCATCCAGGACACCCAATCGGCCAGCCCGTTCAACATCGGAAGGACAACCAAAAACAAAAGTATCGTAAAGAAATTTATCGTCATCCCGTCTTGAAAATAAAAAATGACGAATACGGTAAAGGCTACAAATACGGCTCCGATTGTAGCTCCAACTTCGGCTAAGTTTATAAATCTAGCTCCGGCTACGACCACGACTACGGTTAAAGCTAAAGCTAAAGTCAAAGCTAATGTTAAGGTTTCGACTCCGACTACGATTCTGGTTACGGTTACGGTTACAGTTCCAGTTATGGCTAAAGTGAAGGCAAAAGCGAAGGTAAACGCTACACCGACCCAAGCTCCAAGAAATATAATACCGGCTACCAGCACCAAAACGCGCCAGTTCATCCAGTTCGTGTCCTGGTCGATCAAGACCTCGAGCAGCCCCAGATAAACCGCCACCACCAAAAGGGTTCCGCCCCAGCGATAGAGCGCCCGGGCCCGGCGAGCCGGCAGCCAGCGCCACAGAAAAACCGCCCCACGCTTGTCGAGCCTTTGATGCTTCCAGGCAATATAACCAATGAGCCCAAAAGCCGTGATCAGCAACAGACGCAACCACGGCGCATCGGTTTCGATCACGATTCGGTCGCCCAGGGTCGCCGTACCGAAGAAAATCCATCCAAATATAAAAAACAGTACCGTATAGATCACCGACAGGCCGAAACTAACAAAAAGCCCCTGGATGGTCACGACACGGGTTTTTTCGCCGTACCCGAAAATCTCCTTCAGAATGTTCAGCTTTTTTGTGAGCCAGATTTTGTAGATATCCTTGAAATCGTCCCGTCGAAGGTCTTCCAGATATTGATTGATGGACGTATCGTCGGGTTTTCCGAGGGCGGACCTCAAGTGCTTATCGATTCTGTCGATCCATTTGTCGACGATGTGTATAAACGCAAAAAACGCCGCGACAATCGCGGCAAAAGTTCCCAGCACAACCACGACATCCATGCGGACGCGCCCTCCCCCGGATTCAACCCCGGCGGCCATTCTGACGGCCGGAGACAATCGCGGCAAGGTCACGGAGGGATCGCGCGTCGGTTCACGGGACGCCGGGCCCGGAATTCACCCGGCTCCCGGCCCATTCGTCACGGTTATTTCGAAATCAAAACGGCCTCGCCGGCCCGATCCCGAACCGCGCGGGGCGCCCACGCGTCAGGTGTTCATGGCCTCGAAGAAATCGTCGTTGGTCTTCGAGTGCTTGAGCTTGTCGAGCAGGAACTCCATGGCGTCGGTGACGCCCATCGGCATCAGGATGCGGCGCAGGACCCACATCTTCGACAGGGTGCCCTTGTCGACCAGCAGCTCCTCCTTGCGGGTGCCCGACTTGGTGATGTCGATGGCCGGGAAGGTGCGCTTGTCCGACAGCTTGCGGTCGAGGATGATCTCCGAGTTGCCGGTGCCCTTGAACTCCTCGAAGATCACCTCGTCCATGCGCGACCCGGTGTCGATCAGGGCGGTGGCGATGATGGTCAGGCTGCCGCCCTCCTCGATGTTGCGGGCGGCGCCGAAGAACCGTTTCGGGCGTTGCAGGGCGTTGGCGTCGACGCCGCCGGTCAGCACCTTGCCCGACGACGGCACCACGGTGTTGTAGGCGCGCGCCAGGCGGGTGATGGAATCCAGCAGGATCACCACGTCACGCTTGTGCTCGACCAACCGCTTGGCCTTCTCGATCACCATTTCGGTGACCGCCACGTGACGCGACGCCGGCTCGTCGAAGGTCGACGAGATGACCTCGCCCTTGACCGAGCGGGCCATGTCGGTGACTTCCTCCGGGCGCTCGTCGATCAACAGGACGATCAGATAGCATTCCGGATGGTTATGGGAAATCGCGTGGGCGATGTTCTGCAACATCACCGTCTTGCCGGTGCGCGGCGGCGCCACCACCAGGGCCCTCTGCCCCTTGCCCTGCGGCGCGATGAGATCGATCACCCGGGCCGTGGTGTCCTTCACGGTCGGGTCCATGTTCTCCATCTTCAGGCGCTGGGTCGGATAGAGCGGCGTCAGGTTGTCGAAATTGATGCGGTGACGGACCGCGCCCGGGTCCTCGAAATTGATGTCGTTGACCTTGAGCAGCGCGAAATACCGCTCGCCGTCCTTCGGCGAGCGGATCTGCCCCTCCACCGTGTCGCCGGTGCGCAGGCCGAACCGCCGGACCTGACTCGGCGATACGTAGATGTCGTCCGGCCCCGGCAGATAGTTGGCTTCCGGCGAACGCAGGAACCCGAATCCGTCCTGTAGGACCTCCAGCACCCCGGATCCGAAGATCGGAACGTCGTTCTCGGCCAACTGCTTGAGAATCGCGAACATCATGTCCTGCTTGCGCAGGGTCGAGGCGTTCTCGATATTCAGTTCCTCGGCGAACGCAAGTAGTTCGGTCGGGGACTTTTCCTTGAGTTCCTGTAGATTCATGGATGGACCGTCACGGATGGAAAAACCAAGAAAAATCGTAAAAAGACGAAAGGGGGCCGCGAAGACGACGCCGGGACTCTACGGATAGACGTTTCGGTCGCGAGACCTTGTCCTGGATCCGGGTTTTTATTGGATGCGACGGCCCGGCGCGGGTGGCAGTCGTGGCGTGGAAAACCGCCCCCACAATTAACCAAGCCGACGGATCAAGTCAAACGGGATTTTATGAAACCGCCATTCCGAGGATGGTGTTCAACTATAGCGTGTTACAAACACCGCGATTACAAGTATAACCATCAGCAGCGTCGGAATTTCGTTGGCCACCCGGTAGAACTTGTGCGACCGGGTGTTGCGGTCCTCCAGAAACTCCCTGCGCCATTTGACCATCATCCCGTGCATGGCGTACAGGCCGACGATGCAGGCAAGCTTCACGTGCAGCCAAACCGATGTCCACTCGGATTCGGACAATGTGCCGAGCAGGATCACCCCGGTGATCAGGGTCCCCACCGCCGCCGGGTTCATGATCGCCTTCAGAAGCCGACGTTCCATCACCTTGAAGGTCTCCCCGGTCGCCGATCCGGCCGGTTCCTGGGCGTGATAGACGAACAGCCGGGGCAGATAGAAGTGTCCGGCCATCCAGGCCATCACGCTGATCACGTGCAGCGCCTTCATCCACTGCGTCGTCTCGAATTCCAGTTCCCAAAACATGGTGTCAGTTCTCCCCTTTGCAGGCGCAACGCGCCCATTGCGGCGCGCAGAAGCGAGTCCCCTCGGCGGTTCTCTGCACCGTCGCGCCACGTCGCACCGCCCGCACCAGATCGCGCAGGCCGTCGATGAAATCCGGATGCGTCCCCACCGCGTGGACCCGGAAAAAGGCCGGGATGCCCAGGCGGTCCGCTTCCTCGCGGTACTCCAGGTCGAGTTCGACCAGGGTTTCGGAATGCTCCGACACGAAGGCGATCGGCACCACCACCACCGGCACCTGGTCGGCCGCCGCGCGCGCCAGTTCCTGCTCGGTCGATGGGCCGATCCATTCCAGGGGTCCGACCCGGCTCTGATAACAGACCACCCAGTCCAGATCCGGCAGGTTCATCTCGGCGACCACGGCGGCGCTGGTCTGCTCCACCTGCCACTGATAGGGATCGCCGGCGTCGATGACCCTCCGCGGCAGGCCATGGGCCGAAAACAGCACGCGCGGCGTGCCTTCCCTGGCCGCGATGTTCACCGTCTGGGTGGTCAGGTCGGCCACCGCCCGCACCCACCCCGATTGGATCGGATAGCAGCATACCGCGCAGGTCGGCGCCTTGAGGCCGATCCGCCTTGCCGCCCGGCGCCAGTCGTCGAGCGACGAGCCGCTGGTGGTCGACGAATACTGGGGATAGAGCGGAAGAAGGACGATCTCGTCGGGATCGAAGTCGCGCACCTCGCGCGCCGTGGCGCGGCTCATCGGGTGCCAGTAGCGCATGGCGATGAACACCCGCGCCTCGTCGCCGTCGGCAACCAGTTTTTTTTCGAGCGATCGTGCCTGGGCCCGCGTCAGTTCCAGCAGCGGCGACCGGCCCCCCAGGTGGGCATAGATCTGCCGCGCGATCGGGGCCCGCCGCTTGGCCACCGCGCGGGCCAGGAGCCAGCGGATCGGCCCCGGCAATCCGATGATCGCCGGATCATTGAACAGATTGAACAGGAACGGCTGTACCGCCTCCAGGCGGTCCGGACCCCCGAGGTTGAACAGCACGACGGCCAGACGGGCCATGGGTTGCTCCCTCGAACGGTCGTCTAGCCCCGTTCCATGATCATTTCGACAACCCGGGCCACGTTCTCGGGCGGTGTCGGCGGCAGAATGCCATGACCCAGATTGAAGATGAAGGGTCCCCGGCCCAGAACATCGAGAATGCGCGTCACCGCGTGCTCCATCGCCGGTCCCCCGGCCAACAGGAGGATGTTATCCAGGTTGCCCTGCACGGTGCACAAGGGTTGCAGCACGTCGGACGCCCACTGCGTGGGCACGGTGGCGTCCAGGCTGACTCCGTCGACCCCGGTCTCGCGCACGAAGTCCTCGTACAGCAATCCGGCGCCACGCGGGAATCCGATCACCGGAACGCCCGGACAGGCGCTCCGCAGGTTGGCGACGATGCGCGCGTTGGGATCGATCACCCAGCGCCGGAACTCGGCCTCCGGCAGCACCCCGGCCCAGGTGTCGAACAACTGGATGATCTCGGCTCCGTTGCGGACCTGCTCGACGAGATAGGCCGAGGTCGCGTCGACCAACAGATCGATCAATCGCCCGAAGGCCTCCGGATCCGCGTAGGCCCAGGTCCGGGTCGCCTGATAGTCCTTGCTGCCGCCGCCCTCGACCATGTAGGTGGCCACGGTCCATGGCGAACCGGCGAACCCGATCAACGCCGTGGTTTCCGGAATGTCCCGGCTCAGCCGGCGCACGGTCTCGAAGATCGGCGCCATGCGATCGATCAATCCGTCCATCGACAGCCGCCCGAGATCGTCGGACGAACGCACCGGCTCCAGAACCGGTCCCTCGCCCTCCCGGAACTCCACCTTCTGGCCGAGCGCGTCCGGGATCACCAGGATATCGGAAAACAGGATCGCGGCATCGAACCCGTAGCGGCGCAGCGGCTGAAGGGTCACCTCGGTCGCCAAATCCGGGGAATGGCAGAAGGACAGGAAATTCGGGGCCGTCTTGCGGACTTTCCGATACTCCTCGAGATAACGTCCGGCCTGGCGCATGAACCAGAACGGCGGCCGGGCGAGAGTCTCCCCATCGAGGGCCCTGAGCATCAGTTTCTTGGACGGCTTGGACATCGGGACAACGGTGCTCCTGTGATTTGCCCCCAATCCATACCTTCTTCAATTCCTAAATTAAAGACTCTGTTGTTGTGGTTGGGACCGATAAACCCGGGGATTGCGAGTTGTCCCGCCGTTGTCCACAGGTTTCCCGAGATTGCCCGTCCGCCGTCTCGACCTGTTGACGAAACCGCGCCGGGATCGCCAAATTGCGGCGACAGAAGGCGCCAGGATTGCTATACCGGTCGCTTGAATGGTGGGGATTACCAAGGCGCGTACCCGGATACGCGCGTTTTCCCGGCGGTCTGAATGAAGAAATCCCCTTCGGGACAGACGGGTGTGCCGATCGGCGACAGCGAACATTGAATCCGGGTTGCGGACGCCGACCGGCCGATTGCCCACATCCGGCGGTGGATGCGTGGAAAAATGGAATGGTGAACGAGAGCTCCGGCGACAAAGTCCTGCACCTTCATCTGATCTCCGACGCGAGCGGCGAAACGGTGCTCGGCGTGGCCCGGGTCTGCCTGTTGCAGTTCGCGGGCCTCAAGACGGTCGAGCATCTGTCGCCGCTGGTTCGCAACAAGGGCGACGTGGAAAAGGTGCTCAGCCGCCTGCGGCGCTACCCCGGCATCTGCATGTTCACGCTGGTCAACGCGGAAATCCGCGATGTCCTGGAAAAGGGCTGCCGTGGCCTGAACATCCCCTGCGTGCCGGTTCTCGATCCCATTCTCGGCACCATCGCAAGCTACATGGACATGCCGATGAATGGCCGGCCCGGACGCCATCACGGCATGAACTCGGAATATTTCGAGCGCATCGACGCCATGCACTTCGTGATGAGTCACGACGATGGCCAGTCGATGGACAACCTGGCCGAGGCCGACGTGATCGTGCTCGGGGTGTCGCGTACCTCCAAGACGCCGACCTGCATCTACCTCGCCAACCGGGGAATCAAGGCGGCCAACGTGCCGATCGTGCCCGGTTGTCCGCTGCCCGATCAGCTTTTCAAGGTGCGCGGTCCGCTGATCGTGGGGCTGACCAAGGACCCCCGGCTGCTCGCCCAGATCCGCCGCAATCGGCTGCGCCTGCTGGGTCAGGACGTGGAAACCGATTACACCGAAATCGACGTGGTCGACGACGAGGTTGCCTTCGCCCGCAAGCTGTGCAGCCGGCACGCCTGGCCGATCCTGGACGTGACCCGTCGGTCGATCGAGGAAACCGCCGCGGCGATCATCCGCATGCTCGCCGAACGCAGGGATTCCACCTTGTGACCCCGGATGTCCGGGTCCTTGTCCTGGCCTCCGCCAGTCGTTCGCGGACCGAGCTCCTGACGGCGGCCGGGGTGGCCCATTCCGTCCAACCCGCGATGGTGGACGAGGCGGCGATCCGAACCGCCCGGCGCGCCGCCGGCGACGACGTGGCGGCGGTCGCCATGGCCCTCGCCGAGGCCAAGGCGGCGGTCGTTTCGCTTGCCGAGGCCGAAATCCCGGTGATCGGCGCCGACCAGATGCTGGATTGTGGCGGGACCTGGCTCGACAAACCGGCCGATCGAGCCGAGGCCGAGCGACACCTCCGTCTGTTGCGCGGCCGCGAGCACCGGCTGATCACCGCCGTCTGCCTGACCCGGAACGGCCGGGTGGAGTGGCGGCACGTGGAAACGGTACGGTTGACCATGCGCCGATTCAGCGACCGCTTTCTCGACGATTACCTTGATCGGGTCGGCAACGACGTGACCGGCACGGTGGGCGCCTATCGACTGGAGGGACCGGGCGCGACCCTGTTCGAGCGAATCGACGGCGACTATTTCTCCATCCTCGGCCTGCCGCTGCTGCCCCTGCTGGCAGCATTGCGCGACCGGGGCCTGCTGATGGACTGACTCCGGCATGGATCGCGAACCGACCCGGTTGGCCGGGGTGATGGGATGGCCGGTGGCGCATTCGCTGTCGCCGCGCCTGCACGGCTACTGGCTGCGCGAACATCGGGTGGACGGCGCCTATCTGCCCTTCGCGGTGCGGCCGGACCATGTCGTCGAGGCTCTGCGGGCCCTGCCCAAGCTGGGAATCCGGGGCGTCAACGTCACCCTGCCGCATAAGGAAGCAGTCCTGCGCGCGGTCGACGACGTGGACCCGCTGGCGGCCCGGATCGGCGCGGTCAACACGGTGACCGTGGAGTCGGACGGTCGTCTGCGCGGCCGCAATACCGATGCGGAAGGATTTCTGACCAATCTCGCCTCGGCCCCGGACGGCTTCGATCCGACGGCGGCGCCGGCGGTGGTATTGGGCGCCGGCGGCGCGGCGCGCGCCATCTGCGTGGCCCTTCTGGACGCCGGTTGTTCCGAACTGCGCCTCGTGAACCGGACCCGGGCACGCGCCGAGGAAATGCGCGACGACCTGCCGGATCCGGTCGAGGTGATCGACTGGGCGGCGCGCGGCGACATCCTGGATGGCGTCGGCTTGCTGGTCAACACGACGTCCCTGGGCATGGCCGGCCATCCGCCGCTGGACATCGATCTGGCCGCCCTGCCCCAGTGGGCGGTGGTCACCGACATCGTCTATGTTCCGCTCCGGACGCCGCTTCTGTCGGCGGCGGCGGCGCAGGGACATCGAACGGTGGACGGCCTCGGCATGCTGCTGCATCAGGCGGTGCCGGGATTCGAGGCCTGGTTCGGGGTTCGGCCCCGGGTCACGCCCGAGCTGCGGGCACATGTGCTGGAGGCCCTGGGGTGATCATCCTCGGGCTTACCGGGTCCATCGGCATGGGCAAATCCACCGCCGCCGCCGAGTTCCGGCGACAGGGAATCCCAGTGCATGATTCCGATGCCGTGGTCCACCGTCTGCTCGGGCCGAATGGCGAGGCGGTGGCGGAGATCGACGCCGCCTTCCCGGGATCGGCGCGCGGCGGCGGGATCGACCGCAAGGTGCTGGGCGATCGGGTGTTCGGTGATCCGGTCGCG
This sequence comes from Magnetospira sp., assembly GCA_028282245.1. GTDB lineage: Bacteria > Pseudomonadota > Alphaproteobacteria > Rhodospirillales > Magnetospiraceae > JANQGL01. The sequence continues at coordinate 6,954 of JANQIL010000069.1, read as the reverse complement.
TTGCGGCGCTTGGAATCCATCCTGCACCCACGCGTCAGGATGGCCGAGGCGGTTTTCCTGCATCGCATGGCGCGCCGCCGCGCCGCCCTCGTGGTGCTCGACATTCCGCTGCTCCTGGAAACCGGGGCCCAACGGCGTTGCGACGCGGTGGCGGTGGTGACGGCGCCGGCGCGGTTGCAGACCCGACGCGTGCTGGCCCGGCCGGGCATGACGCCGGAAAAACTGGCCGCCATCCTGGCTCAGCAGATGCCGGACCGCCTCAAGCGGCGACAGGCCGATTTCCTGATTCCCAGCGGCCTTGGACGCGCGCCGACCAACCGGGCAATTCGCCGCGTCATTGCCGACCTGCGCGGCCGGGTGCCTTTCGCGTGGCCGCCACGGCCGCTGATCCGCCGGCGCGGATACAAGATATTGAAGTCTAGACGCTATATATAGTAGGATCCCGCAAAACCCATTTGGACCCGGCCATGCGCGAAATCGTTCTGGATACCGAAACCACCGGCCTGGATCCCAATGCCGGTCATCGCGTGGTCGAGATCGGTTGCGTCGAGCTGGTCAATCTGGTGGCCACCGGCCGGACCTATCAGCAGTACCTGAACCCGGAACGCGACATGCCGGATGGAGCCTTCGCGGTGCATGGACTGTCGACCGATTTCCTGAAGGACTACCCGGTGTTCGCGGAGGTCGCCGAGACGTTTCTGGAATTCATCGGCGATGATCGGCTGATCATCCACAACGCACAGTTCGATCTGGGGTTCCTCAACGCCGAACTGGGCCGGCTGGACCATCCGCCGCTGCCCGCCGAGCGGGCGCTGGACACAGTGCGTCTGGCGCGTCGCCGGTTTCCCGGCGCCCAGGCCAATCTGGATGCCCTGTGCCGACGGTTCAACATCGACAACACCAATCGGAAACTCCATGGCGCGCTTCTCGACGCCGAGCTGCTGGCCGAGGTCTATTTGGAACTGGCCGGCGGTCGTCAGCCCGGATTCGAACTGGGATCCCTGGCCGCCACCGCCGACCCGGCGATGGTCGAGGGGACGGCTCCGCGATCGCCCCGTCCCCATTCGCCGAGCGCCGAGGAACTGACGGCGCACCGGGAATTCCTCGGCAAGCTCGCGTCGCCGCTGTGGCTCGCCTGATCAGGCGTTGCCGACCGGCGCCGCCGTGTCCTGCTTGTTGCGCTGATACATCGACATGAAATCGATCATCGACAGCATCAGCGGGGGAAACCCGCCGTCCCGCGTCACGTCGGCGACGATCGCGCGGGAGAACGGAAACAGAATGCGCGGACATTCCACGAGCAGCACGAGTTCCCTGTGTTCGTCGGGCACGTTGAGGGTGAAAATGCCAGCATAGACCAACTCGATGATGAAGGCCGTGCTGTCCTCGGCCTTGCATTCCGAGCGCACATGAAGATCGACCTCGAACATATTGTCCTGTAAGGGTCGGGCGTTCACGTCGACGTTGATGCTCACGTCCGGCTGGGTTTTCTGGAGAACGCCGAAAATGGCCGGGGCGTTGGGCGCCTCGAACGACAGGTCCTTGATGAATTGCCCGTTGACCACCAGGGGTGGCGCGGCGCCCTGCGTATTCGGATCGGTGTCGGAGTCGGCCATGGAGATATCCTCCCTTGATGGCGGCTGATCGACGACGCGAGCCCCCCGCGTTCGACGAAACCTGGAAAACGCGCTCGATCGAATTGAAATCGATCAACTTTTCATGCCCGGACCGGTCCGTCCGAACGCAGGTTGATCTACCACGGAACCGGACCCGGCTCAACCGCGATGCGGTCCGTCCGGTCGGTCGGTTATGTCCTCGAACTCGCCGTCGATCACGTCCGAGCCGGAGGGCGGCGGCGGCCGGCCACCGCCATGAACCTCCACCGTGGCGTGCTTGGCGAGATAAAGCCCGACCACGCGCCGCAGGGACGCCCGAAGCGGCGGCAGGAACAGGAGAAATCCAAAGGCGTCGGTAAAGAATCCGGGAGTCAGCAACAGCGCTCCGGCGATCACCAGACAGAAACCGTCGAACACCTCGTTGACCGGCAGATTTCCCCGATCGAGCGATTGGCGGGCCTTCATCAGGGTGTTCAGTCCCTGGATGCGCAGCAGGGCGGTGCCCAGCAGGGCGGTCGCGACGACGATCCAGATGGTCGGCCACAGGCCGATCCAGCCGCCGACCTGCACGAACAGGGCGATTTCGATCAGCGGCACGGCCAGGAAGACGAGGAAAACGACAAAACCCATGTTGGCTTGCTCTTTGAGACAATAAGGCTTATCTAATCGGCACCGGACGGTTCGGGACACCGGACCCCTGGATGCTGGTCTGTTCGGGAGACTCCCGTGATGCGACGCGCCGACAAGGTGTAGCGCAGCCGGGCGATCCGGTCCAGGGCGCCAAAAAAACCACCATGCACCGGGGTTGTGAAGTAGACTGTTACCATGGGCGGCGGAATTCAATTCTTTGATATCGTGCTTTTCGCGCTGGTGGCGGCGTTCCTGATTTTCCGCCTGCGCAGCGTGCTCGGCCGTCGCGACGGCCACGAGGGCGGCTATCGGGACCCGTTCAGGGACCGTCCGTCTCGGCGGGACAAGCCCCTTGACGACGACGAATACGACGACGATTCGGATCCCGGCAACGTGATTCGGCTGCCCGATCGCGGCGCCACCGAGCCGGCGATGGCGAATCCGCCGCTCGACTCCGATGATCCGCTGGCCGCCGGACTGATTCGCATCAAGCTGGCCGATCCGGAATTCGACGAAAAAAGCTTCATCGGCGGCGCCCGCGCGGCGTTCGAGATGATCGTCGGAGCCTTCGCGGCCGGCGACCGGCGGGCCCTGGGCGGTCTATTGGCGCCGGAGGTCCTGTCCAACTTCGAGCGCGCCATCGACGAACGCGAGTCGGCCCGCGAGGTGGTGGAGCACGAACTGGTCGGAATGCGGCCGCCCAAGCTGGTCGAGGCGGCGCTCGAGGGCGACGAGGCCCGGGTCACCGTCGAGTTCGTCAGCGAACAGGTCAACGTGACCCGGGACGCCAGCGGCTCGATCCTGGACGGCGATCCGAACTACGTGGACAAGGTAACGGATTATTGGACCTTCATCCGCAATGTACGATCCCCGGATCCCAACTGGCTGCTCGTCGCGACCCGCAGTCCGGACTAGTGGTTCGATGCCAACGGATGAGTCCCATCCGCTGGCTGAATCGAACCACCAGATCACTAGCTTAGTGGATCGACCGATCCAAAGCTTGGGTACCAAGCGTTGGATCCGATCCACTAGTGGTTCGATGCCAACGGATGAGTCCATCCGTTGGCTGAATCGAACCACCAGATCAATAGCTTAGTGGATCGACCGATCCACTAGGCGGATTTTTCGGGAAACCCGCAGAGGTCGGCCACCACGCAGTCGGCGCACAGCGGCTTGCGGGCCTTGCAGACGTAACGTCCATGCAGGATCAGCCAGTGGTGGGCATGCCGTTTCCAAGGCTCGGGAGTCACCCGTTCCAGTTCCGTTTCGACCGCGAGCGGGGTTTTGCCGACAGCCAGCCCGGTTCGGTTGGCGACGCGGAAAATATGGGTGTCGACGGCGATGGTGGGTTCGCCGAACGCCACGTTGAGCACCACGTTGGCGGTCTTGCGGCCGACCCCCGGCAGACGCTCCAGGGCCGCCCGGTCGCGGGGAACCTGGCCGTCGTGCTCCTCCAGAAGAATGCGCGACAGGGCGATGATGTTCTTCGCCTTGGTGTTGAACAGGCCGATGGTCTTGATGAAGTCGCGCAGCCGCGCCTCCCCCAACGCGGCCATGGCGCGCGGCGTGTCGGCGATTCGGAACAACGGTCCGGTCGCCTTGTTGACGCCCTTGTCGGTCGCCTGGGCCGACAACACCACGGCGACCAGCAGGGTAAACGGGTTGCCGTGGACCAGTTCGCTCGCCGGTTCCGGGCGCCGTTCGGCCAGGCGGCGGTAGAAGTCGTCGATCCGTCGGGGGGTCATGGCATCGTCCATGGTGGAGTCGAGGAGGGTTAAACCGTCCGTTCCCGCGAATCAAGCCATTGCCCCGCAACTCAGCAAGAACCGGGTGGGTTGCGGCTCGACTTCCGTCTACCGTCGATCCATGTTGACGATCTGGCTCCGGGCAACGCATCTGTTGCTGCTGTGGGTTCGACGCTGGCGCGGGCGGCGCGAACTCCTTACCCTGGACGACCGGCTGCTTCGCGACATCGGCCTTACGGCGGACGACGCGCGGGTGGCGGCCGACAAACCCTTCTGGAAAGGGTAGGCCATGAACATGCTGCCGGCCGAAACCTGGACCTCGGATTTCAAGCGTGTCGTCGAGGCGATCCGCTACATCGACGCGCACCGCCTCGACCAGCCGGGCCTGGACCAGGTGGCGGCGGCGGTGAACCTAAGTCCGTTCCATTTCCAGCGCCTGTTCACCCGCTGGGCCGGGGTCAGCCCGAAACGCTATCTGGGATTTCTCACCCTGGCCCACGCCCGGCGCATGCTGGACGGGTCGGCCAGCATTCTCGACGCCGCCCTGGACGCCGGCCTGTCCGGGCCGAGTCGCCTGCACGACCTGTTCGTGAGCTTCGAGGCGGTCACTCCGGGCGAGGCCAAGCGGCAAGGCGCCGATCTGATCATCCGCTACGGCGTTCATCCGTCCCCCTTCGGCCCTTGCCTGCTCGGCCTGACCGATCGTGGGGTCTGCCGCCTGACCTTCCTCGACGCCGACGCCGACGCCTGCGACGAGGCGGCGCAAGCCGATCTGGCGCGCCACTGGCCGGCCGCCGCGCTGATCCCGGCCGAGGCGGAGACCGCGCCCTACGTGCGGCGGCTGTTCCTCGGCCGCAACGGAGACGACACGCCCCTGCGGCTACACATACGCGGCACCAACTTTCAGATCAAGGTATGGGAGGCGTTGCTGAACCTGCCGCAGGGCAAGCTGATCACCTATTCGGATCTAGCCCGGGCGGTCGGTCATCCGCGCGCCGCGCGGGCGGTCGGCAACGCCATGAACGCCAATCCGGTGGCGTTCTGCATCCCCTGCCACTCGGTGATTCCGGTGCTGCGCGGGACGCTCGACTTCGGCGACTACGCGACGGGCCCGGACCGGCGCCGCGCCATAATCGCCTGGGACGCCGCGCGGGCCGAGGGCGTGGCGCCCCCGGCCGCGCCCTGACGTCCGCCGCGAGGCGGTCGGGGTCAGTGCCGGAAGTGCCGCATGCCGGTGAACACCATGGCGAGCCCCGTCTCGTCGGCGGCGGCGATCACCTCGTCGTCGCGGATCGAGCCGCCCGGCTGAATGACCGCCGTCGCCCCGGCCTCGGCGGCCGACAGCAGGCCGTCGGCGAACGGAAAGAAGGCATCGGAGGCGACCACCGAGCCGCGCGCCCAGCTTTCCGGGTCGCCGGCCGCCTCGGCCGCCGCCTGGGCCTTGAAGGCGGCAATGCGCGACGAGTTGACGCGACTCATCTGTCCGGCCCCCACGCCCACCGTCATGCCGTCGCGGACATAGACGATGGCGTTGGACTTGACGTGCTTGCACACCGTGAAGCCAAACAGCAGGTCGGCCATTTCCGCCTCGGTCGGATGCCGTTTGGTGACCACCCGGAGATCGTCGGCGACGAGGCGGTCGTCGCGGCCCTGCAACAGAATGCCCCCGGACAGGCTCTTGAAGGTCAGGCCGGGCGCCCGGGGATCGGGCAGGCCGCCACTGCGCAGCACCCGTAGGTTTTTCTTGGCGCCGAGACTGCTCCTGGCCGCGTCGGTGACGTCCGGGGCGATGATCACCTCCAGGAAGATTTTCGCCAGTTCCTCCGCCGTCGGCCCGTCGAGCGGCCGGTTGAAGGCCACGATGCCGCCGAAGGCGCTCTCCGGATCGCACGAGAAGGCGCGCCGGTAGGCGTCCAGCTGATCGTTTCCGAAGGCAACCCCGCAGGGATTGGCGTGCTTGACGATGACGCAGGCCTCGCGCTCGAACTCGGCGACCAGCTCGAACGCCGCGTCGGTATCGTTCAGGTTGTTGTACGACAGGTCCTTGCCCTGCACCTGCTCGGCGGTGGCGACCCCGGGCCGCGCCGCGCCGGTCCGGTAGAAGGCCGCCTTCTGGTGCGGGTTCTCGCCGTAGCGCATGGTCTGCGCGAGCCGGCCGCCAAGCGCCATGTCCGGCGGGAAGGGGTCGCCCACCCGCTCGGCGAACCAGATCGAGATCGCGGCGTCGTAGGCGCCGGTGCGGGCATAGGCCTTGGCGGCCAGTCGGCGCCGGAACCCGGGCGTGGTGGCGCCGTCGTGGGCCGCCATTTCCGCCATCGCGGTTTCGTAGTCGGCCGGGTCGACCAGCACGGTGACCGAGGCATGGTTTTTCGAGGCCGCGCGGATCAGGGCCGGACCGCCGATGTCGATGTTCTCGACGCAGGCGGCGAAGTCGGCCCCCCTGGCGACCGTCGCCTCGAACGGATACAGGTTCACCACCAGCAGGTCGATGGGAGCGATCCCATGCTCCTCCATCGCCCGCGCGTGATTCGGATCGTCGCGCAGGGCCAGAAGACCGCCGTGGATTTTCGGGTGCAGGGTCTTTACCCGGCCGTCCATCATCTCCGGGAATCCGGTGTGCTCGGCGACCTCGATCACCGGGATCCCGGCCTCGGCCAGGGTCCGGGCCGAACCGCCGGTCGACAGGATTTCCACCCCGCGCCCGACCAGGAAGTGTCCGAGCTCGACCAGGCCGGTCTTGTCGGAAACGGACATCAAGGCGCGCCGGATCGGTTCGGCCATCGGTCGGGTCCCCTTCGTGCAGCGGGTGGGTTTCGGGTTCGCGCGCGGTATAGCAGGAACCCGGCGCGCGCGGAAGGGGCCTAGTGGTTCGATGCCAACGGACGAGTCCCATCCGTTGGCTGAATCGAACCACCAGATCAATAGCTTAGTGGATCGACCGATCCAAAGCTTGGGTACCAAGC